>NZ_JBJHAQ010000002.1:0-253277 GCF_054051115.1 Modestobacter sp. SYSU DS0904
GTGTGCCGGCGGCCGGCCGTCGGCGCACGGAGCCGGTCGCACTCCATCGGTTAGGCTGGCAGGTCGAGAGCCCCCGACGGCTGGGGTGCACGCCCCCACACCCCCCGGTCCACGGGCAAGGAGACGAACTGTGATCGAAGGCGCCCTCAACGTGCTGCTGGTGCTGCTGAGCATCGGCCTGATCGTGCTGGTCCTGCTGCACCGCGGCAAGGGCGGTGGCCTGTCGTCGATGTTCGGCGGCGCGGCCTCCTCGTCGCTGGCCGGCAGCTCGGTCGTGGAGAAGAACCTGAACCGGGTCACCGTGCTCTTCGGGGTCCTGTGGACAGTCTGCATCGTCGCCCTGGGCATCCTGATCAAGGCCTGAAGAAGGACCCCCTCCTCCTCACCCCTCGCAATCTCGGGGCGAGCCTCTGGACGGGGCCGCGGCCGGTGCCCGCGGAAAAGGCATGCTGCCGATCGCGTGCCGGTACGGACGGTGTCCGCATCGTGACCTGGGTAACGCTCGGTAGGCCCTAGACTGCCCGCGCGGTGATCAACTCGTCACCGTCGACGGAGCTGACATCAGGGGGCCGTACATGGCTGGTGGGAACGCGATCCGGGGCAGCCGAGTGGGCGCTGGCCCGATGGGGGAAGCCGAGCGCGGTGAGGCAGCCCCGCGCCACCGCATCGGTTTCTGGTGCGCCAACGGGCACGAGTCGCGGATCGCCTTCGCGGCCGAGGTCGAGGTACCGGAGACCTGGGACTGCCCGCGGTGCGGTCTGCCGGCCGGCACCGACCAGCAGAACCCCCCGCCGGCGCCCCGTACGGAGCCGTACAAGACGCACCTGGCCTACGTGCGGGAGCGGCGTTCCGACGAGGACGGCGACGCCCTGCTCGAAGAGGCGCTGACCCGACTGCGCGCCCGCCGGGGCGCCTGAACGGCGAGGGCCCGGGTGCACCACGCACCCGGGCCCTCGCCGTTCGCGCACCGGGGACGGGGACGCGGGTACCGCGCCTACCGCTGCGCGCGGAGGAGCCGGCTGGCGGCGGCCTCGTCGAGCAGCCAGCGGGTCGCCCGCCTGCCCCGGGCTCCGGCCGCCGGGATCTCCAGCCGGGTGGCGCCGGAGAGCGCCCGGGCAACGGCCTCGGCCTTGCCCTCGCCGCTGACCAGCAGCCACACCTCCTCGGCGGAGGTGATCGCGGAGAAGCCCAGGCTCACCCGGGTCGGCGGCGGCTTCGGGCAGTCCCGGACGGCGACCACCGGACGCTCGTCCCGGGCGGCGGGGGAGTCGGGGAAGATCGACGCCACGTGGCCCTCGGGTCCCATGCCCAGCAGCAGGACGTCGAAGCGGGGCAGCTCCGCACCCTCACCGGCGGCTGCGGACAGTTCCCCGGCGTACCAGGCGGCGGCGTCCTCGGGCTCGTCGAACCCGGCGTCGGACGACGGCATGGCGTGCACCCGCTCGGGCGGGATGCCGGCCGGCAGGACCAGGGTCTGCCGGGCACCGAGCTCGTTGCGGTCGCCGGAATCGGCGGGGACGAAGCGCTCGTCGCCCCACCACACGTCCACCGCTGTCCAGTCGACGACCGCCTGCTCGGGCTCGGCCACGAGCTCCGCGACCCGCTGGAGCACGGCGGTACCGATCCCGCCGCCGGTCACCACGACCGACGCGGTGCCGTGCACGGCCTGGGCGGCGGCCAGCCGCGCGACGAGCGCGGAGGCCACGGACCGGGCCAGCCGGTCGGCGTCGGGCAGCACGACCACGTCGGGCGTCTGGCCCTCCTGCAGGGGCCCGCCGCGAGCTTGCGAGTGGTGGGCGGCAGGAGGGTCCTTCTGCTGGCTCATCGCCGTCCTGCCTTCTTCGCGGCGGGTGCACCGGCGGACTGCACGATCGGCTGCTCGTCGGAGTCGTCGGCGGGGGAGTCGTGCTCGCCGCTCTCGGCGATCTCGTCGGTGTCACCGGGGGTGTCGGGCACGGTGGGCGCGGGTGCGGCCGCCGTACCGGACGCCTCGGCCAGCTCGTCGGGCGAGTTCAGCTCCAGCTCCGCCGCCGCGGCCGACTGCTCCGGCCGCATCGGGTCGTACCAGACGTGGTCACGGCAGGCGGGGCGGTCGGAGAGCCCGGAGAGCCCGGAGACCGCCTCCAACGCCTCGCTGTAGGGCTCGTCGGGGTCGAGCCGGCGCAGCTCCTCCCCGATCAGCTCGCCCATCGAGCGGTCGGCCAGCGCGACGACGGCCTCCGGTCGGAACGGCTGCGTGATGACCGCCCCGCCCTTGCGGTCGTCCTCGACCCGCAGCTCCTCGTCCTGGTCCAGCTGCAGCGCGACGGCGTGCACCCCCGACGGCCCGGGGACCCGGGCGGTGCTGCCGACCCGGATGTCGCAGCCGCACCGGGCGGACAGCCACCCGGCGATCAGCTGGGCGGTGGCGCTGGCCGGGTCACCCTCGACCCGGCCGCCGCGGACCCGCACCGGCTCGCCGCGCCGGCCGGCCACGGAGTCCAGCGTGGAGGCGAGCGTCGCCCGCCACGGCGTGCTCCGGGTCCAGGCCAGGTCCGTGTCGCCGGGGGCGTAGTCCGACGCCCGGTTGCGCAGTGCGGCCGCCGGGTCCTCCGCCAGCGCGGAGTCGGTGATCCGCCGGTCGGCGATGACCCCGAGCGCGTCGCGCTCGATGCGCTCCGGTGGCGCCTCGTGCCACCAGGTGACGACGGGGGCGTCCGCGGCCAGCAGCGGCAGCACCACCGACTCGGCGTGCAGGCCCAGCCGGCCGTACATGCGCATCACGACGGCCTCACCCGGCCCGAGCCGGCCACCGATCAGCACCTCGGCGTCCAGCCGGGGCGCCGGGGCCTCGATCTGGCGGCGGACGACGATCAGCAGCCGGCAGGGGTGCGACTCGGCGGCCGCGGCGGCGGCCTGCTCGGCCTCGGCGACCCGGCGTTCGTCGGCGATGACCACCAGGGTCAGCGCGACGCCGCTCATCACGGCGCCGCCGGTGCGGCGCTGGGCCGCCAGTTCCTTGACCACCGCAGATCCGGTGGTGTCCCACAGCGTGGTCACGAGGTCAGCTCCTCAGCTCGCGAGGGTGGGGCAGGGCAGGGATCCCGGTCACGGTCGGCGCCACGCCCGGCCCTCGGCCTCGAGCATGGCGTCGGCAGCCCGGGGGCCCCACTCGCCGGCCCGGTAGGAGTGCGGGGTGGTGCCGGCCCAGAAGTGCTCCAGCGGGTCGATGACCGCCCAGGAGGCCTCGACCTCGGCGTTGCGGGGGAACAGCGTGGCGTCGCCGAGCAGCACGTCCAGCAGCAGCCGCTCGTAGGCCTCGGGGCTGGCCTCGGTGAACTGCTCGCCGTAGAGGAAGTCCATCGCGACGTCGCGGACCTCCATCACGCTGCCCGGCACCTTGGACCCGAACTTCAGCGTCACGCCCTCGTCCGGCTGCACCCGGATGACCAGCTGGTTGTGGCCCAGCTCCTCGGTGTCGGTCGGGGCGAAGGGCAGGTGCGGGGCGCGCCGGAAGGAGAGCGCGATCTCGGTGACCCGCCGGGGCAGGCGCTTCCCGGTGCGCAGGTAGAACGGCACCCCGGCCCAGCGGCGGGTCTCGACGCCCAGCCGGACGGCGGCGTAGGTCTCGGTCGTCGACTCCGGGTCGACGCCCTCCTCCTGCTGGTATCCCTTCGCCCGCTGGCCGGCGAGCCAGCCCTGCTCGTACTGGCCGCGGATCGCGAACTGCGCCATGTCCCCGTCGGCGGGGATGGAGATCGCGCGCAGCACCTTGAGCTTCTCGGTGCGGATCTCCTCGGCGGAGAACTCGACCGGCTCCTCCATGGCGGTCAGCGCGAGCAGCTGCAGCAGGTGGTTCTGCAGCACGTCCCGGGCGGCGCCGGTCTTCTCGTAGAACCCGGCGCGCCCACCGATGCCGACGTCCTCGGCCATGGTGATCTGCACCGAGTCGACGTGGTGGCCGTTCCAGATCGGCTCGAACAGCGTGTTCGCGAAGCGGAGGGCGAGCAGGTTCTGGACCGTCTCCTTGCCCAGGTAGTGGTCGATCCGGAACACGTCGTCGGCGGTGAAGACCGAGTCGACCAGCGCGTTCAGCTCGCGGCTGGAGGCCAGGTCGGTGCCGAACGGCTTCTCCACGACGACCCGGCGCCACCGCTCCTGGGTGCTCTCGGCCATGCCGGTGCGCTGCATCTGCTTGAGCACGACGGGGAACAGCGCCGGCGGGATGGAGAGGTAGAACGCGGCGTTGCCGCCGATGCCGTGGCTGCCCTCCAGCTCGGCCAGGTTCTCGGCGAGCTCGTCGAAGGCGTTGTCGTCGTCGAAGGAGCCCTGGACGAAGCGGACGCTGTTGGCCAGCCGCTCCCAGACCTCCTCGCGCCACGGGGTGCGGGCGTGCTCGCGGGCGGCCGAGCGGGCCAGCTCGGAGAACTCCACGTCGCCCCAGTCACGGCGGGCGAAGCCCAGCAGGGCGAAGTTGGTGGGGAGCAGGCCGCGGTTGGCCAGGTCGTAGACCGCCGGGAGGAGCTTCTTGCGCGAGAGGTCACCGGTGATGCCGAAGACGACGAGAGCGCAGGGCTCGGGTACTCGGGGCAGCCGCCGGTCCCGCGGATCGCGTAGCGGATTGGTGGACATCGGCTCCGTCCTCGATCGCTGGGTGCCCGCCGTCCGGCCCGGGAGGACCGGGCCGGACGGCGGGTCGGGTGCTGCAGCGTTGTTCAGGTGGTGCGGTGCGGGTGCGCCGGGAGCCGGCGCACCGTCACTTCTTGTCCTGCAGCTGCTCCTGCACGGAGGCGGTGAGCTCGTCCCAGGAGTCGACGAACTTCTGCACGGCCTCGTCCTCGAGGACGCGGAAGACGTCGTCCAGGTCGACGCCGGCGTCGGCGACGGCCTGCATGACCTGCGCGGCGTCCGCGTAGGCCGACTGCACCGGGGTGCCGGCCTGGCCGTGGTCGGCGTAGGCCTGCATGGTCTTCTCCGGCATGGTGTTCACCGTGTCCGGGGCGATCAGCTCGGACAGGTACATCGTGTCGGAGTACTCCGGGTTCTTGACCCCGGTCGACGCCCACAGCGGACGCTGCTTGCTGGCGCCCTTGGCCTCCAGCGCCTTCCAGCGGTCGGAGGAGAACACCTCCTCGTAGGCCTGGTAGGCCAGCTGGGCGTTGGCCACGCCGGCCTTGCCCTTGAGCGAGGCGTCGGCGCCGGCGTCGTCCAGCCGCTTGTCGATCTCGGTGTCCACCCGGGACACGAAGAAGGAGGCGACGGACTCGATCCCCTCGAAGGAGGCGTCCGGGTTCTCGGCCAGGCGCTGCTCGAGGCCGGCGATGTAGGCCTCCATCACCGCCTTGTAGCGCTCGAGGCTGAAGATCAGCGTCACGTTCACGCTGATGCCGGCCGCGATCGTGCTGGTGATCGCGGGGAGGCCCTCGAGGGTGGCCGGGATCTTGATGAACAGGTTCGGCCGGTCGACCAGCCACCACAGGTGGGCGGCCTCGGCAGCGGTCGCATCGGTGTCGCGGGCCAGGCCCGGGGCCACCTCCAGCGAGACGCGGCCGTCGCGGCCGGTGCGCGCGGCCACCGGTGCGAGCAGGTCGCAGGCGTCCCGGACGTCGGCGGCGGTGATGGTGCGCAGCGCCTCCTCGACGCTCACCTTCCGCACGGCCATGGCGTGCAGCTGGTCGTCGTAGGAGTCCGAGCCGCTGATCGCGGCGGCGAAGATCGACGGGTTGGTGGTGACGCCGACGACGCTCTGCTCGTCGACCAGCGACTGCAGGTTGCCGCTGCGGATGCGGTCACGCGAGAGGTCGTCGAGCCAGACGGCGACCCCCGCCTTCGACAGCTGTGCCAGGTTCTCGTTCTGGGCCATCTCGTGCCCTCCTGTCGTGGGTGGTGTGGTTCGTGGCCCCGCTGGGGCCCGCCGCGATGCGGGTGGCGGGCCCCAGCGGGGTCGTTCCTCAGTGGTCGCCGGTGGCGTCGGAGCCGTAGACCCCGCCGCGGGAGACCCCGGCTCCGCTGGGGGGAGTGGCACCCGAGGCCGCGGCCTCGATGCTCTCCCGGGCAGCGGCGACGACGGCGTCCTCGGTCAGCCCGAACTCCTCGTACAGCTTCGAGTAGGACGCGCTGGCGCCGTAGTGGTTCAGGCCGACGATCCGGCCGGCGTCGCCGACGAACTCGCGCCACCCCATGGGGACGCCGGCCTCGACGCTGACCCGCGCCTTGACCGAGGCGGGCAGCACCTCGAGGCGGTAGGCCTCGTCCTGCTCGGCGAACCACTCCCAGCAGGGCAGCGAGACGACCCGGGTCGGGACGCCGGCGGCCTCGAGCTGCTCGCGGGCGGCGACGGCGATCTGCACCTCGGAGCCGGTGCCCATGAGGATCACCTCGGGGGAGCCGTTGGAGGCCTCGGCGAGCACGTAGCCGCCCTTGGCGACGCCCTCGGCGGAGCCGAACTCGGTCCGGTCGAACACCGGCAGGTTCTGCCGGGACAGCGCCAGGCCGGCCGGCCGGTCGTTGTGCTCCAGGATCGTCCGCCAGGCGACGGCGGTCTCGTTGGCGTCGGCGGGGCGGACGAAGTCCAGCCCGGGGATCGCCCGCAGCGCGGCGTAGTGCTCGATCGGCTGGTGCGTCGGGCCGTCCTCGCCCAGGCCGATGGAGTCGTGGGTCCACACGTAGGTGACCGGCAGCTGCATCAGCGCCGCCAGCCGCACCGCACCGCGCATGTAGTCGGAGAAGGTGAGGAACGTGCCGCCGTAGACGCGGGTGCCGCCGTGCAGCGCGATGCCGTTCATGACCGCGCCCATGGCGTGCTCGCGGACGCCGAAGTGGAGGGTGCGGCCGTAGGGGCCACCCGTCCACATCTTGGTCTGCCGGTTCGCCGGCACGAACGACGGCTCGCCCTTGACCGCGGTGTTGTTGCTCTCCGCCAGGTCGGCCGAGCCGCCCCACAGCTCGGGGAGCTCGGGGTAGAGCGCGGCCAGCACCTCACCCGAGGCCTTCCGGGTGGCGACGCCCTTGGGGTCGGCGTCCCAGGTCGGCAGGTTCGCCGCCCAGCCCTCGGGGAGGGTGCGGGTGGTCATCCGCTCCAGCAGTGCCCAGCCCTCGGGGTTGGCCTGCTGCCACGCGTCGAAGTCCGACTGCCAGGCGCGGTGCGCCTCCTGGCCCCGGGTGACGGCCTTGCGGGTGTGCTCGATGACCTCGGGGGTGACCTCGAAGGTCTTCTCCGGGTCGAAGCCGAGGATCTCCTTGGTGGCCTTGACCTCGTCGTCGCCCAGCGCCGAGCCGTGCACCGCGCCGGTGTTCTGCTTGTTCGGCGACGGCCAGCCGATGACGGTGCGCAGCACGATCAGCGAGGGGCGGGTGGTCTCGGCCTTGGCGGCGGCGAAGGCGGCGTCGAGGGCGGCGAGGTCCTCACCGTCGTCGACGTGCTGCACGTGCCAGCCGTAGGCCTCGTACCGCTTGCCGACGTCCTCGGTGAAGGCGACCGTGGTGTCGTCCTCGATGGAGATCTGGTTGTCGTCGTAGACGAGCACGAGGTTGCCCAGCTGCTGGGTGCCGGCCAGCGACGACGCCTCGGCGCTGACGCCCTCCTCCAGGTCGCCGTCGGAGGCGAACGCCCAGATGGTGTGGTCGAACAGGCTCTCGCCCTCGGGGGTCTCCGGGTCGAACAGGCCGCGCTCGCGGCGGGCCGCCATGGCCATGCCGACGGCGTTGCCCACGCCCTGGCCCAGCGGGCCGGTGGTGGTCTCGACGCCGGCGGTGTGGCCGACCTCCGGGTGGCCGGGGGTCTTCGAGCCCCAGGTGCGCAGCGCGCGCAGGTCGTCGAGCTCCAGGCCGTAGCCGGCCAGGTAGAGCTGGACGTACAGGGTCAGGCTGGAGTGGCCCATGGAGAGCACGAACCGGTCGCGGGCGACCCAGTTCGGGTCGCTGGGGTCGTGCTTGAGCCACTTCTGGAACAGCAGGTAGGCGGTGGGCGCCATGCTCATCGCGGTGCCGGGGTGGCCGTTGCCGACCTTCTGCACCGCGTCCATCGCCAGCACGCGGGCGGTGTCGATGGCCTTGCGGTCGAGCTCGCCGAAGCCCTCGGGCAGCGTCTGACGGGGCTGGCGCGGGGAGCCGGTGGCGGTGTCGGTGGCGGCCTCCGCCGGCGCCTCGGGGCGGGTTGCTTCGGTCGAAGAGGAGTTGTCAGTGCTCATGTGGCGCTCGGTGCTCCCTCGGGGTAGGTCGATGCCGGGCCGCCCGGGGGCGCAGGGACCCACCCACCCCGGGCGGACGACGGTGCGCACCACGGCCGCCCCGGTCGGGCACGGTCGGAAGTCGGGAGCGGTGGGTGCGCCGGCGTCCTCGACGACCGCCCTACCCGCTCTACGCGCAGAGTCAACGTGATCAAACCCTAGTGGTGCCCGGCCATTCCCATCGAGTCACCCGGTTAGAGTGGTCGCGCAATCCCATCCCCCTGCGGAGAAGGACCTCGTGGTGCCCTGCTGCCCGCGCGACGCCGCGCTCCTGGGCCCCCGGTGACGGCGATCGCCGACCGCCCCGTCGGCCGTACCCGCCCGCGGCGTCCGGTCCGCGCGACGGGGGCCGCCTACGTCTCGCTGACCAAGCCGAAGCTGGTCGAGCTGCTGCTGGTCACCACGCTGCCGGCGATGATGCTCGCGGCCGGGGGCTGGCCGGGCACCGGTCTGGTCGTCGCCACCCTGGTCGGCGGCATGCTCGCCGCCGGGGCCGCCAACACCGTCAACTGCTGGTACGACCGGGACATCGACCGGCTGATGTCCCGCACCCGGAACCGGCCGATCCCCAGCGGGGTGATCGAGCCCCGGGCCGCGCTGATCTTCGGCGTGCTGCTGGCGTGGATCTCGCTGGTGCTGCTCGGGCTGTTCACCACGCCGCTGGCCACGGCCCTCGCGGCCGCCGCGGTGCTGGCCTACTCGGTGCTGTACACGATGGTGCTCAAGCGCCGGACCCGGCACAACACCGTGTTCGGCGGGCTGCCGGGCGCCGCCCCGGTGCTGATCGGGTGGGCGGCCGTCACCGGATCGCTGGACTGGCCGGCCTTCGTCTTCTTCGGCATCGTCTTCTGCTGGCAGATGCCGCACTTCTGGGCGCTGGCCAGCCGGTTCCGCTTCGACTACTTCCGGGCCGGGGTGCCCATGCTCTCCGTGGTGGCCGGGCCGGTCACCGTCGGGCGGCAGTCCGTCGCCTGGGCCTGGGGCACCCTGGGCACCTCGCTGCTGATGGTGCCGGTGACGCCGCAGCTGGGCTGGATCACCGGCATCGCCACCCTGGGCCTGGGCGCCTGGTACGTCGCCGAGTCGCACGCCTGGTTGCGGCGGATCAAGGCCGGCGTCCCCGACCGCCCGATGCGGCTCTTCTCGGTGTCGATCACCTACATGACGCTGCTGTCGATCGCCCTGGTCGTCGACGTCCTCGCCTGACGAAGGACCCCGCTGCCCCCGGCACTCGCGCCCGTAGGGCCGCCTGGTCGAACGGCGGGCGCTGAGTGCCAGCCGGCCGCGGCAGAACCGGCAGTCAGCGCTCGCTGTCGCCGTGCGGCGCTGCGCGGTCGCGGCCGGCCGGCCGGTGGCGGCCTCGCGGGCGGGGGCGGCGTCGACGGGTAGCTCCGACGCCGGGCCGCGGACCGGCTCGCTGGGCAGGCGTCCCGTTCCGGCGTGCTTGGTCCCTCAGGTCCGCTCCGGCTCATCGCCACTGGCCCGGGGGCCGCCCAGTCGGCCGCGCCAGTCGTAGACCCGTGCGTGGACACCAGGCGCGCTCTCTGCCCACTCGTCCGTGGCGCCGTACAGATGGTGCGAGCCGTCAGCCATCACGACCTCGAACTCCGCCGGTGCGACGTCGCCGAGAGCGCTGCCGTCCAACGGCCCACCACGCGCCACGGCTCTGGGGACAGGAGCCGGGTCGATGGTCACACCGGTCACGGTAGGTGGGTGGAGGGCCAGCGGTGCCGGACGTCGTCCCGGTCGCGACCGTCCGGCCTCTCAGCGGGTGGCGGCCTCGCGGGCGGGGGCGGCGTCGACGGGCAGCTCCGACGCCGGGCCGCGGAGGGCCCACACCAGGCGCGCCGTGTAGACGGTGATCAGCACCGCGCCGGCCATGTGCAGCAGCACCAGCACCGCCGGCAGGTTCGTGAAGTACTGGGCGTACCCGACGACGCCCTGGAGCAGCTCCACGACCAGCAGGTCACGGACGGCGCGGCGGACCCGGGCGGGGGCGTCGGTGGCGTGCAGCCCGACCAGCAGCGCCACGGTCAGGCCGATGAGCAGGAAGACGGCGTCGGCGTGCAGCTGGCTCATCAGCTCCGGGTCGAGGCCGGTGCGACCGGCCTCCGGGTCGCCGCTGTGCGGACCGCTGCCGGTGACGACGGTGCCGAGCACCTGCACCACGGCGACGGTGACCGCGAGCCCGGCGGTCAGCAGCGCGAACGGGCGGCGGACCAGCAGCTGGCCCACCCCCGGCTCGCGGGAGCGCAGCCACAGGATCGTCGCGATCGCCACCAGGACCATCGACAGCAGGAAGTGGGCGGCCACCGTCCACGGGTTGAGGCCGGTGAGCACGGTGACCCCACCCAGCAGCGCCTGCGCCGGGATGCCCAGGAAGCTCAGCACCGCCAGCCGGCGCAGGTCGTGGCGGGCCGACCGGAAGACGGCCACCACGGTGGCGATCGCCACGGCGGCCAGCACGAAGGTCAGCAGGCGGTTGCCGAACTCGATCATCCCGTGCCCGGCGAGCTCCGGCGTCGACACGAAGCTCTCGTCGGTGCACCGCGGCCAGGTGGGGCAGCCCAGTCCCGAGCCGGTCAGACGGACGGCGCCACCGGTGAGGACGATCAGCCCGTTCGCCACCAGGTTGGCCAGTGCGATGCGGGACACGGTCGAGGGGCGCACCGCGGCCGAGCGGACCGAGGCGGGAAGAACGGACACGGCTCCGATGCTATCCACGTCGGTGCCCTCACCGGCCCGGCCGAACGGCCCGCCGGTGCCCTCCCCGGCCCCGCCACCCCGGCCGACCGCGCTGATCAGGCCGTCGAGGTGCAGCGCGCCCGGAGCGGGTAGGTGAGCACCGCCACATCGACACGAGAGGCGGCCTACTCCAGATGAGCAGCGGTTTCCCGGGCGGTCCCTACGGCGGCAGCCCGTTCGACGACTTCTTCCAGGCGTTCCTCGGCATGAGCGGTGGCCCCGGCGGGGCGCGGCGCGGGATGCAGCGGGTGGACATCACCCAGCTGCTCAGCTCGCACTCCCGGGAGGTGGTCTCCGCCGCGGCGCAGCAGGCCGCCGCGTGGGGCAGCCCCGACCTGGACACCGCCCACCTGCTGTGGGCGCTGGCCGGGCACGAGCCGACGCGCACCCTGCTGGCCCGCAGCGGCGCGGACGCCGACGGCCTGCGGGACGTGCTGGCCGAGCAGCTGGGCGGCGGCGAGCCCACCGGGCAGCCGCCGGCGCTGACCCCGGCGGCCAAGCGGGCCCTGCTCGACGCCCACCAGGTGTCGCGCGCCAGCGGCTCCACCTACATCGGCCCCGAGCACCTGCTGTTCGCGCTGGCGCTCAACCCGGAGTCCGGCGCCGGCCGGGTGCTGGGCGGTGCCCGGGTGACCCCGGAGGGGCTGCAGCGGGCAGCGGCCGGCGGTCCCGTCCCGGCCGCCGGTGGCGGTGGGGGAGAGCAGCCCCCGTCGAGCACCCCCACGCTCGACGAGTACGGGCGCGACCTCACCGCGTTGGCCCGGGACGGCAAGATCGACCCGGTCATCGGCCGCGCGCAGGAGATCGAGCAGACCATCGAGGTGCTCTCCCGGCGGAACAAGAACAACCCGGTGCTCATCGGCGAGGCCGGCGTCGGCAAGACCGCCATCGTGGAGGGCATCGCCCTGCAGATCGTGGACGGCGACGTCCCCGAGTCGTTGCGCGACCGCCGGCTGGTCGAGCTCGACCTCACCGGCCTGGTCGCCGGCACCCGCTACCGCGGTGACTTCGAGGAGCGGCTGAAGAAGGTGATGGACGAGATCCGCGAGCACAGCGACGAGGTGATCGTCTTCATCGACGAGCTGCACACCGTCGTCGCCGCCGGCGGCTCGGAGGGCTCGGCGGGCGCGGGCAACATGCTCAAGCCGGCCCTGGCCCGGGGCGAGCTGCACATCGTCGGTGCCACGACGCTGGACGAGTACCGGCGCAACATCGAGAAGGACGCGGCCCTGGAGCGGCGGTTCCAGCCGGTGCTGGTGCCCGAGCCCAGCGTGCTGGACACCATCGAGATCCTGCGCGGCCTGCGCGACCGGTACGAGGCCCACCACCAGGTGCGGTTCACCGACGAGGCGCTGGTCGCCGCGGCGGAGCTGTCCGACCGGTACGTGACCGAACGGCACCTGCCGGACAAGGCGATCGACCTGATCGACCAGGCCGGCGCCCGCACCCGGCTGCGGGTGCGGCGGCCGACCACCGACCTGCGTGCGCTGGAGCAGCGCGTGCAGGAGCTGCAGCGGGAGAAGGACCAGGCCGTCGCTGCCGAGCAGTACGAGCGGGCCTCCAGCCTCCGCGACGAGTGCCAGGCGGCGCAGGCCGAGCTGGAGCGGGCCCGCTCCGGCGGGGATGCGGGCATCCCCGAGGTGGGGACGGCGGAGATCGCCGAGGTGGTCTCCCGGGCGACCGGCGTGCCGGTGTCCCAGCTGACCGAGGAGGAGCGCGACCGGCTGCTGCGGCTGGAGGACGTGCTGCACCAGCGGGTCGTCGGCCAGGACGAGGCGGTCGGGGTGGTCGCCGAGGCCATCCGGCGCTCGCGCGCGGGTCTGGGTGACCCGGACCGGCCGATCGGCAGCTTCCTGTTCCTCGGCCCGACCGGCGTCGGCAAGACCGAGCTGGCCCGGGCGCTGGCGGAGGCGCTGTTCGGCGACTCCGACCGGATGATCCGGCTGGACATGAGTGAGTTCCAGGAGCGGCACACGGTCAGCCGGCTGGTCGGCTCGCCCCCTGGCTACGTGGGGTACGAGGACGCCGGTCAGCTCACCGAGGCGGTCCGCCGCCGGCCCTACTCGGTGGTGCTCTTCGACGAGGTCGAGAAGGCGCACCCGGACGTGTTCAACACGCTGCTGCAGCTGCTGGACGACGGCCGGCTCACCGACTCCCAGGGGCGCGCGGTCGACTTCACCAACACCGTGGTGATCATGACCAGCAACCTGGGGTCGGAGGCGATCGTCAACACCGCCGGCCCGCTGGGGTTCACCAGCAACGAGGAGGGGCGCGGCCAGGGGCGCGAGAACTCGGTGCGCGACGCGGTGATGCGGCGGCTGAAGGAGGCGTTCCGGCCGGAGTTCCTCAACCGGATCGACGAGATCGTCGTCTTCCGGCAGCTGGAGCCCGAGCAGCTGGCCCGGATCACCGACCTGCTGCTGGACGAGACCCGGCGCCGGCTCGCCGCCCAGGACATCGCGATCGAGGTCACGCCGGAGGCGGTCGCCTGGCTGGCCGAGCGCGGCTTCGAGCGCCAGTTCGGTGCCCGGCCGCTGCGCCGCGCGATCCAGCGGGACGTCGACAACCAGCTGTCCCGGATGGTGCTCGGCGGCCAGCTCAGCGCTGGCCAGCGGGTCCGGGTCGGCGTGGTGGACGGCGCGCTGGACTTCGCCGTCGACGACGTCGAGCCCAACACGGTGGCCAGCGCCGAGACCGAGGCGGAGAGCGAGGCCACGGCCGGGGTGTGACCTGCCTCTCGGGAGGCCCGCAGGTAAGGGCGACCTTGCTTGCGGGCCTCCCGATTAAGCACACAATCGTGTTGTGGAATCCGCTGCGCCCCGTGTCCCGACCCCGGCTCCGGCCGGCGCCGGGACCGTGCCGTCCCCGGCCCCGCCGGTCGAGGACGGTCGCACCCGGAACCGGGTGAGCGCGCTGCTCCTGGAGCACGGTCCGCAGTCCGCCGCGGAGCTCGCCGGCCGGCTGGGGATCTCCCCGGCCGCCGTCCGCCGGCACCTCGACGGCCTGCTGGCCGCCGGCCGGGTGACGGAGCGGGAGGCAGCTGCCGGTCGCCGGAGCCGGGGGCGCCCCGCCCGCCGGTTCGCGCTCACCGAGGTCGGCCGGGCCTCCTTCCCGCACGCCTACGACGACCTCGCGCTCACCGCGCTGCGGTTCGTCGCCGCCCACGGCGGCCCCGAGGCGGTGCGGGAGGTCGCCGAGCAGCAGCTCGCCGGGCTGGAGGAGCGCTGCTCCGCCGCGGTCGAGCAGGCCCAGCGGGACGCCACCGAACCCGTGGACCGGGCCGAGGTGGTCGCCGCCGCGCTCACCACCGAGGGCTACGCGGCGATGGCGATGTCCCTCGGCGGTGGCGCGATCTCCGGCGGCGAGCAGCTCTGCCAGCACCACTGCCCGGTGGCCCACGTGGCCGCCGAGTTCCCGCAGCTGTGCGAGGCTGAGACCGCGGTGATCAGCCGGCTGGTGGGCACCCACGTGCAGCGGCTGGCCACCATCGCCCACGGGGACGGCATCTGCACGACGCACATCCCCGCCCGTCCACCCCGGGACCCCGGGCCGCACATCCCCGCCCCCAACCAGCGCGCCGGGAACAAAGCCGTCCCGGCACGCCCTGTACCTGCTGGTCGCGCCACAGCCGGGACGGCTGGCGCCAGCACTCGTTCCACCCCCTCGATCGACCGGGAGAGGACCCCCGCATGACCAGCACCCAGCAGCCGGTGACCAGCGCACCGATGACGCAGGACGAGACGATCGACGCTCTCGGCCGGTACAAGTACGGCTGGTCGGACGCCGACGTCGCCGGCGCCTCGGCCACCCGTGGCATCAACGAGGACGTCGTCCGTGACATCTCGCGCCGCAAGAACGAGCCCGAGTGGATGCTCGAGCGCCGGCTCAAGGCGCTGAAGATCTTCGGCCGGAAGCCCATGCCCGACTGGGGCTCGGACCTCTCCGGGATCGACTTCCAGAACATCAAGTACTTCGTGCGCTCCACCGAGGCGCAGGCCACCTCGTGGGAGGACCTGCCCGACGACATCAAGAGCACCTACGACAAGCTGGGCATCCCGGAGGCGGAGAAGCAGCGGCTGGTCTCCGGTGTCGCGGCCCAGTACGAGTCCGAGGTCGTCTACCACAAGATCCGCGAGGACCTCGAGGAGCAGGGCGTCCTCTTCCTGGACACCGACACCGCGCTGCGCGAGCAGCCCGAGCTCTTCCGCGAGTACTTCGGCTCGGTCATCCCGGCCGGGGACAACAAGTTCTCCGCGCTGAACACCGCGGTGTGGTCCGGCGGCTCGTTCATCTACGTGCCCAAGGGCGTCCACGTGGAGATCCCGCTGCAGGCCTACTTCCGGATCAACACCGAGAACATGGGCCAGTTCGAGCGCACCCTCATGATCATCGACGAGGGCGCCTACGTGCACTACGTCGAGGGCTGCACCGCGCCGATCTACAAGACCGACTCGCTGCACTCCGCGGTCGTCGAGATCATCGTGAAGAAGAACGCCCGCTGCCGGTACACGACCATCCAGAACTGGTCGAACAACGTCTACAACCTGGTCACCAAGCGGGCCGTGGCCCACGAGGGCGCGACCATGGAGTGGGTCGACGGCAACATCGGCTCCAAGGTGACGATGAAGTACCCGGCCGTCTGGATGACCGGCGAGCACGCCAAGGGCGAGGTCATGTCCATCGCCTTCGCCGGTGAGGGCCAGCACCAGGACGCCGGCGCCAAGATGGTGCACGCCGCGCCGCACACCTCCTCGACGATCGTGTCGAAGTCGGTGGCCCGAGGCGGTGGCCGCACCTCCTACCGCGGCCTGGTGCAGATCGACGAGGGCGCCTACGGCTCCAAGTCGACGGTGAAGTGCGACGCGCTGCTGGTCGACACGATCAGCCGCTCGGACACCTACCCCTACGTCGACGTGCGCGAGGACGACGTCTCGATGGGCCACGAGGCGACCGTCTCCCGGGTCAGCGAGGACCAGCTCTTCTACCTGATGAGCCGCGGGCTCTCCGAGGACGAGGCGATGGCGATGGTCGTGCGCGGCTTCGTCGAGCCGATCGCCCGGGAGCTGCCGATGGAGTACGCCCTCGAGCTGAACCGCCTGATCGAGCTGCAGATGGAAGGTGCTGTCGGCTGATGTCGGCCCCGAACACCGGTACTGACGACCAGACCACCCTCACGACCGATTCGGCCACCCTCGCCGGGGAGCTCTTCGCCCCCGGCGTGGGTGCGCAGGCGGGCCCGCCGACCACCCCGGCGGCCGGCACCGGCTCGGCCGGCGACGCGCCCCCCGGGTCGCACTCGCACGGCGGCCCCGCGCCGACCGGCTCGCCGGCCGAGCGGTTCACCTCCACCGACCCCGACGCCTTCGGCGTGGTGACCGGCCGGGAGGAGGAGTGGCGCTTCACCCCGATGCGCCGCATCCGCCCGCTGCTGGACGGCGCACCCTCGCAGGCGCAGCTGACCTGGTCCACCGACCTCCCCGAGGGTGTCGAGCTGACCAGCGTCGAGGTCGACGACCCGCTGCTCAAGGGCCTGCCCGAGCCGGTCGACCGGCTCGCGGCGCTCACCCGCCAGCGCAGCGGTGGCGCGGCCGTCGTCCGGATCGCCAAGGAGGCCGTGCTCGACCGCCCGGTCACCCTCGGGCTGGCCGGCACCGGCGGCGACGAGGTCGTCTGGGGCCAGCTGGTCATCGAGGTCGGCGCGTTCGCGCAGGCCACGGTCGTGCTGGACCACAGCGGCCTGGCCCGCTACGCCGGCTCGGTCTCCTTCCTGCTCGGCGACGGGGCCCAGGTCACCGTCGTCTCCGTGCAGGACTGGGCTCCGGGCGCGGTGCACGGCGCGCAGTACGACTCCGTCATCGGCCGGGACGCCCGCCTCAAGCAGGTCGCGGTGACCCTCGGCGGTGACCTGGTCCGGCTGGTGAACAACGTGCAGTACGCCGGCCCCGGCGGCTCGGTCGACATGCTCGGCGTGTACTTCGCCGACGAGACCCAGCACCAGGAGCACCGGCTCTGGGTCGACCACGGCACGCCGAACTGCTCCAGCAACGTCGTCTACAAGGGCGGCCTGCAGGGGGAGAAGGCGCACACCGTGTGGGTCGGCGACGTCCGGATCCGCCCCGCGGCCACCGGCACCGACACCTACGAGCTCAACCGCAACCTGGTGCTCACCGACGGCGCCCGCGCCGACTCGGTGCCGAACCTGGAGATCGAGACCGGCGAGATCGTCGGCGCCGGTCACGCCAGCGCCACCGGCCGGTTCGACGACGAGCAGCTGTTCTACCTCTGCTCCCGCGGCATCGACGCCGAGACCGCCCGCCGTCTGGTGGTGCGCGGCTTCTTCGCCGACGTCGTCCAGCAGATCGGCCTGCCCGAGCTGCAGGACCGGCTGATGGGCACCATCGAGCGTCGGCTCGGCGCACTGCCCGACCTGGACGAGCAGTCGGTCGAGGTGGCCTGATGGCCTTCGCACGTGTCTGCGGCCGGTCCGAGGTGCCCGAGGACGGCGCACTGCGGATCGAGCTGGCCGACGTCGACGTGGCGGTGGTGGACTTCGACGGCGAGCTGTTCGCCATCGAGGACCGCTGCTCGCACGCCGACATCCCGCTGACCGAGGGCGACATCGAGGAGGTCGACGGCGCGCCCACCATCGAGTGCGCGCTGCACGGCTCCTGCTTCGACCTGCGCACCGGCCAGCCCACCAACCTGCCGGCCACCGAGCCGGTCCCCGTCTACCCGGTCCGGGTGGAGGGCGACGACGTGCTGATCGACGTCGACGCCCCCCTCGCCGCGGCCAACTGACCAAGGAGCGAGAACACCCGTGACCAGCCCCACCGCGACCCCGTCCGCCACCGGCCTGCAGGCCGGGAGCGTCCTGGAGATCCGCGACCTGCACGTGACCGTCGGCGAGGGCGACGAGGCCAAGGAGATCCTCCGTGGCGTCGACCTGACCGTCCGCGGCGGCGAGACCCACGCGATCATGGGCCCCAACGGGTCCGGCAAGTCGACCTTGGCCTACTCGATCGCCGGCCACCCCAAGTACACGATCACCGGCGGCACGGTGACCCTCGACGGCGAGGACGTCCTCGCGATGACCGTCGACGAGCGCGCCCGGGCCGGCCTGTTCCTGGCCATGCAGTACCCGGTCGAGGTCCCCGGCGTCTCGGTGTCGAACTTCCTGCGCACCGCGGCCACCGCGGTCACCGGCCAGGCGCCGAAGCTGCGCACCTGGGTCAAGGACGTGCGCACCGAGATGGAGAACCTCGAGATGGACTCGGCGTTCGCCGAGCGCAACGTCAACGAGGGCTTCTCCGGCGGTGAGAAGAAGCGCCACGAGATCCTGCAGATGCGGCTGCTCAAGCCGAAGATGGCGATCCTGGACGAGACCGACTCCGGCCTGGACGTCGACGCGCTGCGGGTCGTCTCCGAGGGCGTGAACCGGGCCAAGGCCGACAGCCCGGTCGGCGTCCTGCTGATCACGCACTACACGCGGATCCTGCGGTACATCAAGCCCGACTTCGTGCACGTCTTCGTCGCCGGTCGGGTCGTCGAGGAGGGCGGCCCGGAGCTGGCGCAGAAGCTCGAGGACGAGGGCTACGCCGCCTACGTCAAGGACTCGGCCGAGCAGGCCGCCATCGAGAAGGCCGACACGGAGGCCCACCAGTCATGACCCAGACCGTCTCGCGTCCCGATGGGGCGCAGCAGGCGCCGCTGCCCCTGGACGTCGAGGCGATCCGGGCGGACTTCCCGATCCTGACGCGCACGGTGCGCGACGGGCGTCGGCTGGTCTACCTCGACTCCGGGGCCACGTCGCAGAAGCCGCGCTCGGTGCTCGACGCCGAGCGGGACTTCTACGAGAACCACAACGCCGCCCCGCACCGCGGCGCGCACCAGCTCGCCGAGGAGGCCACCGGCCTCTACGAGGCGGCGCGGTCGAAGGTGGCCGCCTTCATCGGCGCCCCCGAGCGGGAGATCGTCTTCACCCGCAACAGCACCGAGTCGATCAACCTGGTCGCCTACGCGCTGAGCAACGCCGCCACGGCGAAGGAGCCGGAGTTCCGCCGGTACGCCGTGGGGCAGGGCGACGAGATCGTCGTCACCGAGATGGAGCACCACGCCAACCTGCTGCCCTGGCAGCAGCTGTGCGAGCGCACCGGGGCGACGCTGCGCTGGCTCGGGCTCACCGACGACGGCCGGCTGGACGTCTCCGACCTGGACACCGTGGTCAACGAGCGCACCAAGCTGGTCGCGGTCACCCAGCAGTCGAACATCCTCGGCACGATCAACCCGCTCGAGGGCATCATCGCCCGGGCGCACGAGGTCGGCGCGCTGGTGCTGGTCGACGGCGCGCAGTCGGTGCCGCACCAGCCGGTC
Organism: Modestobacter sp. SYSU DS0904; assembly: GCF_054051115.1. Lineage (NCBI taxonomy): Bacteria > Bacillati > Actinomycetota > Actinomycetes > Geodermatophilales > Geodermatophilaceae > Modestobacter > Modestobacter sp. SYSU DS0904. The sequence goes on from NZ_JBJHAQ010000002.1 coordinate 19,323, forward strand.
GACGTCGCCGCGCTGGGCGCGGACCTCCTGGTCTTCTCCGGGCACAAGATGCTCGGCCCGACCGGCGTCGGCGTGCTGTGGGGCCGGTACGAGGTGCTCGACGCGCTGCCGCCGTTCCTCACCGGCGGCTCGATGATCGAGGTGGTGCGGATGGAGGGCAGCACGTTCCTGCCGCCGCCGCAGCGGTTCGAGGCCGGCGTCCCGATGACCGCGCAGGTGATCGGGCTCGGCGCGGCCGTGGACTACCTGCAGCGGCTGGGCATGGACAAGGTGCTGGCGCACGAGGAGGCGCTCACCGAGTACGCCCTCGCGCAGCTGCAGGCCATCCCCGGCGTCACCGTGATCGGCCCGCCGGACACGGTGGCCCGCGGTGGGGCGATCAGCTTCACCGTCGAGGGCGTCCACCCGCACGACGTCGGCCAGGTCCTCGACGACCTCGGCGTCGAGGTCCGGGTGGGCCACCACTGCGCCTGGCCGGTGGTCCGGCGCTACGGGGTGCCGGCCACCACCCGTGCCACCTTCTACGTGCACACCGGTTACGACGACGTCGACGCGCTCGTCGACGCCGTGCGGGAAGCCCAGCGCTTCTTCGGTGTTGCACCTGCTGTGACCGAGGGCGGGGCGAGCTGATGCAGCTGGAGTCGATGTACCAGGACATCATCCTGGACCATTACCGGAACCCGCACGGGCGCGGTCTGCGCGACCCGTTCGAGGCCGAGGTGCACCACGTCAACCCGACCTGCGGCGACGAGGTCACCCTGCGGGTGCACCTGGAGGGCGACACGATCGCCGACGTCTCCTACGAGGGCATGGGCTGCTCGATCAGCCAGGCGTCGGTGTCGGCCATGTACGACCTGGTGCTCGGCAAGTCGGTGCCCGAGGCGCTGGCCACCGGCGAGCACTTCATGATGCTGATGCAGAGCAAGGGCGACTCGTCCGTGGCCGAGGGGCTGGAGGAGGAGCTGGAGGACGCCATCGCGTTCGCCGGCGTCTCCAAGTACCCGGCCCGGGTCAAGTGCGCGCTGATGAGCTGGATGGCGCTGAAGGACGCGAGCGCCCGCGCGCTGTCCTCCGCCCCGACCGAGGGAGTGAACCGATGAGCGAGACCACCGAGCCGGCTGCGGCCGAGGGCATCTACGGCGGCAAGTCCGCCCTGATCGAGGACCTCGAGGAGGCCATGCGCGACGTCGTCGACCCCGAGCTGGGCGTCAACGTCGTCGACCTCGGGCTCGTCTACGGGCTGGACGTCGACACCGAGGCCAACGTCGCGATCATCGACATGACGCTGACGTCGGCCGCCTGCCCGCTCACCGACGTGATCGAGGACCAGGCCCGCCAGGCGCTGACCGGCGGCCCCGGCCCCGGCCTCGTCGGCGACATCCGGATCAACTGGGTCTGGATGCCGCCGTGGGGCCCCGACAAGATCACCGACGACGGCCGTGAGCAGCTGCGCGCGCTCGGCTTCCGCGTCTAGCCACACCGCGTCTGGCCACACCGCGTCTGGCCACACCGCTTCTGGCCCCACCGCGAGCCGACGAGGGCCCGCACCCCGACCGGGGTGCGGGCCCTCGTCGGCTCAGTCGCACCCCCACGCCGGCTCGGCCACCGGCCACGCCTCTACCGCGCCGGAGGGCTCCACCAGGTAGGCCTCGCGCGGGTCCTCGCCGGGCGGCAGCTCCAGCCGCACGCCGGCCTCGTTCCGGAAGCCCGTGCCGACCGCGTCGTCGGGCAGGGTCGCCTCTCCGTCGAACGCCGCCGCGAGAGCGGGGGAGACGACCCCGTCGGGGTCCCGGACGAACTGGCGCCGCACACCGGCGCCCGGCGGCCAGGCCACGTCCAGGAAGAGGGCCTGCTCCCAGTCGCAGTGCTCCTCCCCGCGGTACAGCGCCAGCTCGGCCCGGTCGACCGGGCCGCCGGCGTCCGCCCAGGCACCGAGGAACGGCGAGTCCGCGCCGCCGCAGGCGCTGACGCCGGTCGCCAGGAGTGCGAGCGCCCCCACGACAGCGGACTTCTGCGTGCAGTGGCTGTACCGACTCCGCGTCATCGCAGGTCGGTGACGCGGGCGAGGGCAGCCCGGGCCCGGGCGCGCCGGTCCTCGTAGACCGCGCCTGCCGTGAGCAGCACGGCGCCGGCGGCCCCGACCACGAGCAGACCGGTCAGCGGCAGGTAGGCGATCACCCGCCCCAGGGCCACGGCGGCCAGCGACGCGGCGCCCACCACCAGCGGCGCCTGCACCGCCCAGCGGCTGCCGGCGACGGCGGTGAGCGTCGCGGCGAGGACGACGAGCACCAGCCGCAGCAGGTCCGGCTCGGTGACCGCCAGCCACACCGACGGGGCGAAGGCGACCACCAGCCCCGGGCCCCAGGCGGGCCACGAGGCGCCGGTGACCAGCCGCCGTCCCGAGTACAGCCACAGCACCGCCGCGGCCGGCAGCGTGTAGGCCTCCGGCACGGCGATGCCGGCCTGGCCGGCGGCCAGCCACGCCGCCACGACGAGCGCGGCGGACCCGCCGGCCCGGGCGGGTGCCCGGTCGGTGACCGTGCCGGACGCGACGAAGCCCGCGCCGACCACGGCGAGCCCGAGGGCCAGGCCACCCAGGTGCCCGGCGCGGGCCAGGTGCACCAGCCCCAGCAGGGCGACGCCGGCGGCCGTCCAGGTCAGCGGCAGCTCCGCCCGGTGCCCGCGCAGGGCGGTCGCGCTGCCCAGGGCCAGCAGGCACAGCAGCACCAGCAGCTGACCGGCCGGTGCCGGCCCGAGGCTGCCGTCGGCCTCGGCCAGCAGCACGGCGGCGGCCAGGCAGCCGACCGCGATCGGCAGCGCGCCGGGGCGGTCGGTGGGCTGGCGGGCAGCGACCACCACCGCGGGGACGGCGGCGACGGCCAGCAGGGCGGCCAGCGCCGACCAGTGCCCCGAGCCGAGCAGCTGCACGACGGCCAGCCCGGTGAGCACCGCGGCACCGGCCAGGCCGGCCGGCCGGAGCGGGGCGGCCCGCTCCGGCGAGGCCACCGCACCCACCACCGTGGCCAGCGCCAGGCCCAGGTACCCGCTGGTCAGCACCCCGACCAGCCCGGCGGCCTGCAGCAGGCCGGCGACGGCGGCCCCGGCCACCATCCCGGCGAGCACCGGCACCGCCGCCCGTGGACCGAGCAGCGACCGCAGGTCACGCCGGCGGCGCAGGGCGAGCAGCGCGCCGGCCGCCAGCAGCATCAGCACCGCCGGCGCGACGGCGACGGCGACCGACTCCGTCGTCCAGACCAGGGCGGAGCCCTCCACCACCCCGGTGACCCACCAGGCGGCCGCGGTGACCAGGGTGACCACCGCGACGGCCCGGCGGGCGGCCAGCGTGGCCGCGAGGCCCACGACGGCGGTGGCCAGCACGGCGCTGGCGTGCGGGGCCAGCGACAACCCGGAGCCGGTCAGCCCGCTCAGCACCGCCCCCTGGGCGGCGCCCCAGGCGGCGGTCGGCCAGGTCAGGGTCGACCGCCCGATCAGGCCGAGGACGGCGAACACCGCGGCGAGCAGCGCGAGCAGCACGGCGGTGGGGCCGCCGGGCCCGTCCCCGGCCGACCACGCGCCCACCGCGGCGAGCACCACCGCGGCGGAGGCGAGCGCCTCCTCGCTGCTGCGCAGGCCCCGGCGGCCGGCCCGCAGCGAACCCAGGGTGGCGGCGACGGTCAGCAGGGTGACCACGAGCAGCCCGGGGACGGAGCCGGCGTCGGTGAGCGAGGCGGCCCCCGCGGCGACCACGGCGACCGCGCCGGCGCCGAGCAGGACCTGCTGCGGCGCGACGTCGCCGGGCCCGGCCTCGGCCGGTGCCGGCGGTGGTGGCGACGGCCGCCCCAGCGGGGGTGGGTAGTCGACCTCCCGCCTCGGCACGGTGGTCCTCCTCCCCGACGGCTCAGGTGTGACGCTCGGGGTCCGAGGTTCCCAGACCGGCGGGCCGCGCGCGGGTTCAGCCGGTCGTCGGGCGATCGGTCAGGGTCAGCTGGACGGTGTCCGTGCCGCCGTCGGCGTGCAGCACCTCCAGCTCGAGGGTGTCGCCGGGCTCGTGCTGCCGCACCACGGCGACGAGGTCCTCGGCGGTGCGCACCGGTTCGCCGTCGGCCTCGGTGATCACCTCACCGGGCTGCAGCCCGGCCACGTCGGCCGGGCCGCCCGGGGTGACGCTCGTGACGACGGCGCCCGCGGACCGGGACAACCCCAGCTGGTCGGCGATCTGCTCGGTGAGCGTGGCCGGGGCGAGCCCGGCGAAGGCGTGGTCGACGGTGCCGGTCCGCCGCAGCTGCTCCACCACGTCGACGACGACCGCCGCGGGGATGGCGAAGCCCAGGGACACCGCCCCGGTGGAGGGCGGGATGTGGGCCTCGTTGATGCCGATCACCTCGCCGGCGTCATTGGCCAGCGCACCGCCGCTGTTGCCCGGGCTGATGGCGGCGTCGGTCTGGATCAGGCCGACCAGGGGCGGCCGGCCCTGGGCGGCCGAGCCGGGGATGTCCCGGTGCAGCCCGGACACGATGCCCGTGGTGACGGTGTTCTCGAAACCCAGCGGGCTGCCGATGGCGATGGCCGGGGCACCGACCTGCGGGGCGTCCTCCTGGAAGCTGGCCGCGGGCAGGCCCTGCCGGTCGGCGCGGACCAGGGCGAGGTCGGAGATCGGGTCGGCGGCCTCGACGGTGCCCGGCACCCGCTGACCGTCGGCGAAGGCGATCTCGACCTGCTCGTTCCCGGCGACGACGTGCGCGTTGGTGACGATCAGCCCGTCGCTGCGGTACACGACACCGCTCCCCAGGCCCTCCGAGGCGAAGATGGTGACCACGCTCGGTCGCAGCTGCTGCACCACCTCGGGCACGGTGATCGAGGTGGCCGCGGTCGCGCTGCCGGCGGCTGCGCTGCCGGAGTCCGAGCCGTCGTCGGTGCTGCAGCCGGCGGTCAGGGCGAGCAGGGCGGCGGCGGTGACGGCGCGAACGGCCGGGGAGCGGAGGGGGTCCGGGGTCCTGGCATGCGGTTCCTCGGGGGTGGGTGGACCGGCATCCGCGCGGCTGGACGGGCGCCCGGGGCTGGGCGACGAGCCGGCGATCCGACCCTAGGTGCGATCCGCGCGGCCCGGCCACCGGAGCCATCGGGGGTGCCCGCTCTCACGGGCGAATCCCCTGGGCGCGCCACGCTGCCCGCTCTACACTGGGACCAGTGATCACGACGACCGGCCTCGAACTGCGCGCCGGCTCCCGGATCCTCATCAGCGACGCCGATCTGAGGGTCCAGCCCGGTGACCGCATCGGGCTGGTCGGGCGCAACGGTGCCGGCAAGACCACCACCCTCACCACCCTCGCCGGGGAGCGCGTGCCGCACGCCGGCAAGGTCGACGTGACCGGCGAGCTCGGGTACCTCCCGCAGGACCCCCGCAGCGGCGATCTGGACATCACCGCCAGCGACCGGGTGCTCTCCGGCCGCGGGCTCGACGTCCTCAAGGCCCAGCTGACCAAGGCCCAGGTCGCGATGGCCGAGCCGGCCGACGACGCCGAGCGCGACCGCGCGGTGCGCCGCTACGGCCGGCTGGAGGACCAGTTCGCCGCGATGGGCGGGTACGCCGCGGAGTCCGACGCCGCGCGGATCTGCTCGAACCTCGGCCTCCCGGACCGGATCCTCGCCCAGGCGCTGCGCACCCTCTCCGGTGGCCAGCGCCGCCGGGTCGAGCTGGCCCGGATCCTGTTCTCCGACGCCGACACCCTGCTGCTCGACGAGCCGACCAACCACCTGGACGCCGACTCGATCACCTGGCTCAAGGGGTACCTGGCCAGCCACCGCGCGGGCCTGGTGGTCATCAGCCACGACGTCGAGCTGCTGGAGGCCGTGGTCAACAAGGTCTGGCACCTCGACGCCAACCGGGCCACCGTCGACATCTACAACCTGGGCTGGAAGCGGTACCTGGACGCCCGGGAGACCGACGAGCGCCGCCGCAAGTCCGAGCGCGCCAACGCCGAGAAGAAGATCGACGCGCTGACCAGCCAGGCGGACAAGATGCGCGCCAAGGCCACCAAGGCGAAGGCCGCGCAGAGCATGGACAAGCGGGCGGCCCGGCTGGCCGCGGGCCTGGCCGACGTGCGGGTGCAGGACAAGGTCGCCAAGCTGCGGTTCCCGACCCCGGCCCCGTGCGGGAAGACCCCGCTCACCGCCGAGGGGATCAGCAAGAGCTACGGCTCGTTGGAGATCTTCACCGGGGTCGACCTGGCGATCGACCGGGGCACCCGGGTGGTCGTGCTGGGCTTCAACGGCGCGGGCAAGACCACGCTGCTGCGGATGCTCGCCGGCACCGAGACGCCGGACACCGGCGAGGTCAAGTCCGGGCACGGGCTCCGGGTGGGCTACTACGCCCAGGAGCACGAGACGCTGGACATGGACCGCACGCTGCTGGAGAACATGCGGTCCTCCGCCCCGGACAGCACCGACACCGAGCTGCGGCGGATCCTCGGCGCGTTCCTCTTCTCCGGCGACGCCGTCGACCAGCGCACCGGCACCCTCTCCGGTGGTGAGCGCACCCGGCTGGCGATGGCCACCCTCGTCGTCTCCGGGGCCAACGTGCTGCTGCTGGACGAGCCGACCAACAACCTCGATCCGGCCAGCCGGGAGCAGGTGCTCGAGGCGCTGCGCACCTACGGTGGCGCGATCGTGCTGGTCACCCACGACGAGGGTGCGGTGCGGGCGCTGAACCCGGACAAGGTGATCATCCTGCCGGACGGCACCGAGGACACCTGGAGCGAGGACCTCGCCGACCTGGTCTCGCTGGCCTGACGCCGGCGACCGGGGAGCGGATCGCGGCGCGCCTCCAGGCCCTGATCTCACTCGCGTAACGGTCGCTCCGCTCCCCGGACCGCCCTGACCTGCGGCGCTGCCGAACTCGGCCGCGCGCGTTCTTGTTGCGGTGGCCGACATCAGCCGGGTGGGTGATCATCGGTGCAGGGACGCCGAGGTCACCGGGACACGGCGCCGGGGGATCAGCGGGACACCACCGACGGCGTCGGCGGACCCCTGACACGGAGGGGAGTCATGGCCGACTCGAGCACTGCGGACCTGAGCAAGGGCAAGCGGATCACCGGCGACGACCGGAGTTCGCTCGCCGACGAGCTGCGCGCACGCTACGACGGCGGGGAGAGCATCCGGTCGCTGGCCAGCTCGACCAACCGCTCCTACGGGTTCGTGCACCGGCTGCTCTCGGAGTCGGGGGCCACGCTGCGTGGCCGGGGTGGCGCCAACCGGAACGCGAAGAAGTCTGCGTGACGTCGGCCCCGCCAGCCGGGGCCGACGCCGACGGGTGGGTGAGGACGGCGCGGGACGGCGCCGTCCTCACCGTCACCCTCGACCGCGCCGACCAGCTCAACGCGCAGACGCCGGCCACCTGGGCGGCGCTGCGCGCGGTGGGGGAGTCCCTCGACGACGCCGTGCGGGTGGTGGTCGTCCGCGGCGCCGGGCGGTCCTTCTCCGCCGGGCTGGACCGCGGCCTGTTCGACCCCGCTGCCACCGGCGGGCTGGGGGAGCTGGCGGCGCTGCCGGTCGAGCTCGCGCAGGACCGGATCCGCGGCTACCAGGCCGGGTTCCGCTGGCTGCGCTCGCCGGGGATCGTCTCGGTCGCCGCGGTGCAGGGCCACGCGATCGGGGCCGGCGCGCAGCTGGCGCTCGCCTGTGACCTGCGGGTGTTCGCCGACGACGCCCAGCTGCGGCTGCCCGAGGCGAGCCTGGGGCTGGTGCCCGACCTCACCGGCACGAGCACCCTGGTCGAGCTGGTCGGCTACAGCCGGGCGGTGGAGCTGTGCCTGACCGGGCGGGCGGTGGGCGCGGCCGAGGCGGTGTCCACCGGGCTCGCCACCGCCGCCGTCCCGGCCCAGGAGCTGGACGCCGCGGTCGGCGACCTGGTCGCGGCGCTGCTCGCGCCGGACGCCGGGGCCGCCCGGGAGACGCTGGCGCTGCTGCGCTCGGCGGTCCGCAACGGGCCCGAGGCGCAGGACGCCGCCGAACGCGCGGCCCAGGTGCGCCGCCTGCGCACCCTCGCCGGCCGCTGAGGAACAACCACCGCGGCGCTGCGGTTGTCCGGCACGATTACGCCGTTACACAGCGCGCGGCGGAGTGCGGGAAGGTGGTGCGCCGGTGGACGGCCCGATGACCTCCATGGCCGCGATGCGGTCGTTCAGCCGGGACTCCTCGGTCACCGCCCGGGAGATCCCGAAGGGCACGGTCCGGCGGATCCTCGCCATCGCCCGGCCCTACCGGCGGGAGCTGATCGCGTTCCTGGCGCTGGTCGTCTTCTCCGCGGTGATCGGGGTGGTCACCCCGCTGCTGGCCGGTGACATCGTGAACCGGATCGCCGGGCTGGAGGGCACCGCCGGCGACATCGTCCGCATCGCGCTGTTCATCGCCGGCCTGGCCGTGCTGGACGCCGGCAGCTCGCTGGCCCAGCGCTGGTACTCCGCCCGGATCGGCGAGGGCGTCATCTACGACCTGCGCAGCCGGGTGTTCGGTCACGTGCAGCAGATGCCGGTCGCCTTCTTCACCCGCACCCAGACCGGCGCGCTGGTCAGCCGGCTGAACAACGACGTGATCGGCGCGCAGCGGGCGTTCACCTCCACGCTCTCCGGCGTCGTCTCCAACGTGATCGCCCTGGTGCTCACCGCCGGGGTGATGCTCACGCTCTCCTGGCAGATCACCCTGCTCTCGGTCGCGATGGTGCCGCTGTTCGTGGTGCCGGCCCAGCGGGTCGGCAAGCGGCTGCAGTCGATCACCCGGGAGTCCTACGGGCTGAACGCCTCGATGAACGCCACGATGACCGAGCGGTTCAACGTGGCCGGCGCGCTGCTGGTCAAGCTGTTCGGCCGGCCCGAGGCCGAGGCCGAGTCGTTCCGCGGCCGCGCGGCCCGGGTGCGCGACATCGGCGTGCTCTCGGCGATGTACGGCCGCGCCTTCTTCACCGCGCTCACCCTGGTCGCCGCGCTGGCCACCGCCCTGGTCTACGGGCTGGGCGGGTGGCTGGCCTTCACCGGCTCGCTGTCGGCCGGCGACGTCGTCGCGCTGGCCCTGCTGCTCACCCGGCTCTACGGCCCGCTGACCGCGCTGGCCAACGTGCGGGTCGACGTGATGAGCGCGCTGGTCAGCTTCGACCGGGTGTTCGAGGTGCTCGACCTCGAGCCGATGGTCGCCGAGGCGCCGGACGCCGTGCCGGTGCCGGCCGGCGACCGCTCCGTCGAGTTCGACCGGGTCTCCTTCCGCTACCCGGCCGGTGCGGAGGTGTCGCTGGCGTCCCTGGAGGACGTCACCGTCCCCGAGCACGGGGCGTCGGCGGAGGTGCTGCACGGGGTGTCGTTCCGGGCCGAGCCGGGCCAGCTGGTCGCCCTGGTGGGCAGCTCCGGGGCGGGGAAGTCGACGATCGCCGCGCTGGTGTCCCGGCTCTACGACGTCACCGGCGGGGCGGTCCGGGTCGGCGGGGTCGACGTCCGGCAGGCCACCAGCGACTCGCTGCGCGACGCGATCGGCGTGGTCAGCCAGGACGCGCACCTCTTCCACGACACGATCGGCGCCAACCTCCGCTACGCCCGGCCCGACGCGACCGAGGAGGAGCTGTGGTCGGCGCTCACCGGCGCGCGGATCGCCGCGCTGGTGCACTCGCTGCCCGACGGGCTGGACACCGTGGTCGGCGACCGCGGGTACCGGATGTCCGGTGGGGAGAAGCAGCGGCTGGCGATCGCCCGGGTGCTGCTCAAGGCGCCCGGCATCGTGATCCTGGACGAGGCGACCGCGCACCTGGACAGCGAGTCCGAGGTCGCCGTCCAGCGTGCGCTGGACACCGCGCTGACCGGCCGCACGTCGCTGGTGATCGCCCACCGGCTGTCCACGATCCGCAACGCCGACCAGATCCTGGTGGTCGACGGCGGCCGGATCGTGCAGCGCGGCACCCATCAGGAGCTGCTCGCCGCCGGTGGTCACTACGCCGACCTGTACCGGACCCAGTTCGCCGACGGCGGGCCGCGAACCGTCGAGGTCGGCTGACGACTAGCGTCACTCCTGAACCACGAGCACCACGTCCCAGGAGTTGAGCGTTGAGCGCAGGCCATCCCCACGACACCCAGATCCGGGCTCTCTACGCCCGCTTCCTGGCCGGGTGGAACCAGCGCAGTGGCGCCACGGTCTCCTCGGTCTTCGCCGACGACGGCGATCTCATCGAACTCGACGGCACGATCCACAGCGGCCGGCTGCAGATCGCCTCGGACATGCGCCGGCTGTTCGCCGAGCGCGCCACCCCGACGTTCGTCGGGATCGTCCGGTCGCTGCGCCCGCTGGGTGACGGCATGGCCGTCCTCTACGCGGTCGCCGGGATGGTGCCGCCCGGCGCCACCGCACTGGAGCCGGCGCTGCACACCGTGCACTCGCTGGTGGCCGCCGAGGACGCGGGCCGCTGGCGGATCGCCGTCCTGCAGAGCACCCCGGCCCGGTACGGCGGCCGCGCCGACGTGATCGCCGCCCTCACCGCGGAGCTGGAGGAAGCCCGGCAGGGAGGGTCCGCGTGACGGTGCTCACGTCGGTTGCCGACCTGCTGCGCGACCCCGCGCCGGTGCTGCTCGACGTCCGCTGGCAGCTGGGCTCGGACACCGGCCGGGACGACCACCTGGCCGGTCACCTGCCCGGCGCCGTCTACGTCGACCTGGACGACGAGCTCTCCGCGCCGGCCTCGCCGGAGGCAGGCCGGCACCCGCTGCCGTCGGTGCAGTCGCTGCAGGCGGCGGCCCGGCGGTGGGGGATCTCGGCCGGCTCCCGCGTCGTCGTCTACGACGCCGGCCCGGCGACGGCGGCGGCCCGGGCCTGGTGGCTGCTGCGGTGGGGTGGCCTGGCGGACGTCACCATCCTGGACGGCGGGCTGGCGGCCTGGACCGCGGCCGGCGGCCCGGTCGAGACCGGCGAGGTGGTGCCGGTGCCCGGCGACGTCACCCTCACCGGCGGTGCCATGCCGGTGCTCGGCATCGACGAGGCGGCGGCCCTGCCCGGCACGGGCGTGCTGCTCGACGCCCGGGCCGGCGAGCGCTACCGGGGCGAGGCCGAGCCGATCGACCCCCGCGCCGGCCACGTGCCCGGGGCGGTCAACGCACCTACGGCGGAGAACGTCGGCCCGGACGGCCGGTTCCTTGCAGCCGCTGTACTGAGCGAGCGGTTCGCCCAGGTCGGCGCCACGCCGGGGACGCCGGTCGGCGTCTACTGCGGCTCCGGGATCACCGCCGCGCACGAGGTCGCCGCGCTGGCGCACGCCGGGATCGACGCGGCGCTGTGGCCCGGTTCCTGGTCGCAGTGGTCGAACGACCCCGCCCGCCCGGTCGCCACCGGGAGCTGAGCGACCGGACACGTGGCGGAGGACGCCGCCGCGGCGGGTGGGGCACTAGCCTGCGCGCGTGATCATGACCGTTGCCGTCGTCGGCGTGCTGCTGCTCGCCGGTCTGGCCGTCTTCCAGGTCGCCCTCGTCGCCGGGGCGCCGCTGGGCCGGTTCGCCTGGGGCGGGCAGCACGTCGTCCTGCCGACGGGGCTGCGGATCGGCAGCGCGGTGTCCATCGCGGTGTACGGCGTGATCGCCCTGGTCGTCCTGCAGGCCGCCGGGGCGTTCGACGTCGTCCCGCGCCCGGTGGCCGACGTCGGCATCTGGGTGCTCACCGGCTACTTCACCCTGGGCGTGCTGATGAACGCCGCGTCGCGGAGCCGGCCGGAGCGACTGGTGATGACCCCGGTCGCGCTGGCCCTGGCCGTCGTCTGCCTGGTGCTCGCCCTGCGCTGACGGGTCAGGCGGGGGTGAGAGCGGCGTCGTAGCGGTCGAGCAGGACCGCGGCGATCCGCTCGTCGGGCAGCAGTGGTGCCGTGACGCGATCGGCCCCCGCGCCCTGGAGCTTGTCGTGGAAGTGGCCCGGGGCGAGCAGGTAGGCCGCCACCACCACCCGCTCCGCGCCGGCCTTGCGGGCCGCGGTCACCGCGTCGGGCACGGTGGGCTGGGCCGCCGAGCCGTAGCCGGTGGTCACCGGCCCGGCCCAGTCCCGCTGCAGCAGGTCCGCGGTGCTCTCCACGTCGGCCACCGAGCGGGCGTCGCTGGACCCGGCGGCGGCCAGCACGATCGCGGTCAGCGGGTCACCCGGGTCGGTGCCGGCCTCGCGCAGCCGGTCGGTGAGGACGGCGGCCAGCCGGGGGTCGGGCCCCAGCGGGCGCGCGGCGACCGCCTGCGGATGCGCCTCGACCGCCCCGGCGATGTCGACGTGCACGTGGTACCCGCCGGACAGCAGCAGCGGGACCACGACCGCCGGGGTGCCGTCGTCGGCCAGCCCGCGCACCACGTCGACGACGGTGGGCGGCTGGACGTCGACGAACGCCGCCGTCGTGCGGACGCCCGGTCGCTGCGCCCGGGCGGCCAGCGCGAGCTCGGCGATGAGCCGCCGCCCGGTGGGGTTGCGGGTGCCGTGCGCGCAGGCGACCAGGACGGGGTGCGGGGGTGCGCTCACGACGGGCTCCTCGGGGGTGGTCACAGCGGGGTGGTCACAACGGAGGGGTCACAGCGGAGGGGTCACAGCGGAGGGGTCACAGCGCACGGGTCACGCCGCCGTCGACGGCGATCATCGTGCCGGTGACGTAGGACGCGGCGGGGGAGAGGGCGAAGGCGGCCACCCGGCCGAACTCCTCGGGCCGGCCCACCCGGCGCAGCGGGATGGAGCCCTCCGTGCGGGCCCGGGCGGCCGCGGGGTCGCCGGAGGCCGCCTCGATCTCGGTGACCCGGTCGGTGGCGATCGTGCCCGGCAGCAGGCCGAAGACCCGGATGCCGCGGGGGCCGAGCTCGTCGGCGAGGGCCTTCGCGGTCATCGCCAACCCCGGCCGCAGCCCGTTGGAGATCGCCAGGGAGCCGATCGGCTGGCGCACCGACGTGGACAGCACGAAGCCGATCGCCGCCCCCTCGGCCAGCTGGGGCACGAGCGCCCGGACCAGCCGCAGCGGGCCGAGCAGCACGCTGTCGACGCCGGCCCGCCAGGCGTCCTCGCCCACCTCGAGCACGGAGCCCGGAGTGGGCCCGCCCACCGAGACGAGCGCGCCGTCGACCCGGCCCAGGCGGTCCAGGGCCGCGTCGACCAGCGTCCCGGCGGCATCGGGCTCGGCCAGGTCGGCCGGGACGCCGAACGCCGCCGGTCCGCCACCGAGGGCGGACACGGAGTCGGCGCCGCGGGAGCTGATCAGCACCCGGGCGCCGTCGTCGACCAGGGCCCGGGCGGTCGCGAACCCCAGCCCCCGGCTCGCGCCGGTGAGCAGGATCCCGCGACCGCCCAGCCCCAGGTCCATCAGACGGTCAGGTCAGGCGGAGACGGAACCGCGGAGCGACCGGAGGACGTACTGCATGATCCCGCCGTTGCGGTAGTAGTTCGCCTCACCGGGGGTGTCGATCCGGACGCGGGCGTCGAACTCGACGTCACCGGCCGTGACCTTCACCGTGCGCGGGACCGAGCCGTCGTTCAGCTCGGTGATCCCGGTGATGGTGAACTCCTCGTCGCCGGTCAGGCCCAGCGACTCCCGGTCCTGACCCTCGGGGAACTGCAGCGGCAGCACGCCCATGCCGATCAGGTTCGACCGGTGGATGCGCTCGTAGCTCTCGGCGATGACCGCCTTGACGCCCAGCAGCGCCGTCCCCTTGGCCGCCCAGTCGCGGGAGGAGCCGGAGCCGTACTCCTTGCCGGCCAGCACGACCAGCGGGATGCCCTGCGCCTGGTAGGCCTGGGAGGCCTCGTAGATCGACGTCGTCTCACCGGTCAGGTGGTTCTTGGTGACGCCGCCCTCGGTGCCGGGCACCAGCTGGTTGCGCAGCCGGATGTTGGCGAAGGTGCCGCGGATCATCACCTCGTGGTTGCCGCGGCGGGACCCGTAGGAGTTGAAGTCGCGGCGCTCGATGCCGTGCTCCTGCAGGTACCGGCCCGCCGGGGAGTCGGCCTTGATCGAGCCGGCCGGCGAGATGTGGTCGGTGGTGACCGAGTCGCCGAGGACGGCGAGGGTGCGGGCACCGGTGATGTCCTGGACCGGGGTCGGCTCGGCCGGCATGCCGTCGAAGTACGGGGGCTTCCGGACGTAGGTGCTCTCCGCGTCCCAGGCGAAGGTGTCACCGGTCGGCGTGGGCAGGTTCTGCCACTGCTCGGTGCCGGCGAACACGTCCTGGTAGCTGTCGCCGAACTGCTCGGCCGAGACCGCCTCGTCGATGACCCGCTGCACCTCGTGCGGGGAGGGCCAGATGTCGCGCAGGTACACGTCCTGCCCGTCGGTGCCCTTGCCCAGCGGCTCCGTCGTCAGGTCCAGGTCCATCGTCCCGGCGAGCGCGTAGGCGATCACCAGCGGCGGGGACGCCAGGTAGTTCATCTTGACGTCGGGGTTGATCCGGCCCTCGAAGTTGCGGTTGCCCGAGAGCACCGAGACGACCGCGAGGTCGGCCTCGTTGACCGCCTTGCTGACCGGCTCCGGCAGCGGGCCGGAGTTGCCAATGCAGGTGGTGCAGCCGTAGCCGACCAGGTAGAAGCCGAGCTTCTCCAGGTAGGGGGTGAGCTGGGCCTTCTCGTAGTAGTCGGTGACGACCTTGGACCCGGGGGCCAGCGTGGTCTTCACCCACGGCTTGCTGGTCAGGCCGAGCTCGACGGCCTTCTTGGCCAGCAGCGCGGCGCCGATCATGACCGACGGGTTCGAGGTGTTGGTGCAGGAGGTGATCGCGGCGATCACCACGTGCCCGTGGTCGACGAAGGTCTCGGTGCCGTCCTCCATCACGATCCTGGTCGGCTTGTTCGGCCGGTCGGGGAGGACGTCGCCGTGCACGAACGGGTGCGGCTTGCCGGCCTCACCGTTGCCGTGCGCGAACGGGCTGACCGGGTCCGAGGCCGGGAACGACTCGGCGGACGCCTCGTCGGCGGCGGACTCGACGCCGTAGGGCTGCTCGTTGGACGGGACGCCGGGCTTGCGGTCCTCGCCGCCGACCTCGTCGTCGGCCACGTACGTCGGCAGCGCCGCGCGCCAGGCCTCCTTGGCGTCGGTCATCGCGACCCGGTCCTGCGGGCGCTTCGGGCCGGCGATCGAGGGGACGACGGTGGACAGGTCCAGCTCGAGGTACTCGGAGAAGGCCGGCTCGCGGGTGTCGTCGTGCCACAGGCCCTGGGTCTTGGCGTAGGCCTCGACCAGGGCGATCTGCTCGGCCGAGCGGCCGGTCAGCTTCAGGTAGGTGATCGTCTCGCCGTCGATCGGGAAGATCGCCGCGGTCGAGCCGAACTCCGGGCTCATGTTGCCGATCGTGGCGCGGTTGGCCAGCGGGACGGCGGAGACTCCGGCGCCGTAGAACTCGACGAACTTCCCGACCACACCGTGCTGACGCAGCATCTCGGTGATGGTGAGCACCAGGTCGGTGGCGGTGGCGCCGTCGGGCAGCTGGCCGGTCAGCTTGAAGCCGACCACGCGGGGGATGAGCATCGACACCGGCTGGCCGAGCATCGCGGCCTCGGCCTCGATGCCGCCGACGCCCCAGCCCAGCACGCCCAGGCCGTTGACCATGGTGGTGTGCGAGTCGGTGCCCACGCAGGTGTCGGGGTAGGCGACGACGCGGTCACCCTCCGGCCGCGGGAAGACCACGCGGGCCAGGTGCTCGATGTTGACCTGGTGCACGATGCCGGTGCCCGGGGGGACGACCTTGAAGTCGTCGAAGGCGCCCTGGCCCCAGCGGAGGAACTGGTAGCGCTCGCCGTTGCGCTCGTACTCGATCTCGACGTTGCGGCCGAAGGACTCCGGCGTGCCGAAGACGTCGGCGATCACGGAGTGGTCGATGACCAGCTCGGCCGGGGCGAGCGGGTTGATCTTCTGCGGGTCGCCGCCCAGGTCGGCCATCGCCTCGCGCATGGTGGCGAGGTCGACGATGCAGGGGACGCCGGTGAAGTCCTGCATGACCACGCGGGCCGGGGTGAACTGGATCTCCTGGTCGGGCTCCGCGTTCGGGTCCCAGCTGGCCAGGGCACGGATGTGGTCGGCGGTGATGTTCGCGCCGTCCTCGGTGCGGAGGAGGTTCTCCAGCAGGACCTTCAGGCTGAAGGGGAGCTTCTCGCTGCCCTCCACCGCGTCGAGCCGGAAGATGTCGTACTCGGTGCCGTCGACGTCGAGTGTCGACCGGGCTCCGAAGCTGTCCTTGCTGGCTGCCACTGCTTGCGCCTCACCCTCGCTGGTCCTGCGCGCCTTGTCCTGCGCCTCGATGTGCCACCCGTCATCTTCCCAGGCCACCGGAGCCGGTGCCGACCAAGGCCACCCTTCCCTCACCCTCGGTGAGGGGTCCGCCCCGTGGTGGTCGGCCGGCCAGGCTCCTACCGTGGGACGGCGTGACCGTGCCCGAGCCCCTCCCGGACTGGCTGACCGACGCGCGACGGGTCTGCGTGCTGACCGGGGCGGGGATCTCCACCGACAGCGGGATCCCCGACTACCGGGGGCCCGACGGCGTCTGGACCCGCGATCCCGACGCCGAGAGGCTGGTCACGCTGTCGTACTACCTGGGCGACCCGGCGATCCGCCGCCGCTCCTGGCTGATGCGCCGGGACCTGGCGGCCGCCGACGTCCGGCCGAACGCCGGGCACGCGGCCCTGGCCGACCTGGCGCGGCAGGGCCGGCTGCGGGCGCTGCTCACCCAGAACATCGACGGTCTGCACCAGGCGGCCGGGGTGGCGGGGGTGCTGGAGCTGCACGGCACGGTGCACGAGGTGGTCTGCACCGCCTGCGGCGCGCGGACGCCGACGCCGGAGGTGCTGGCGCGGGTCGACGCCGGGGACGCCGACCCGGCCTGCCTGCGGTGCGGAGGCGTGCTCAAGACGGCGACGGTGTACTTCGGTGAAGCGCTGGACGCCGAGGTCCTCGACGCCGCCGCGCAGGCCGCCGCCGACTGCGACGTGTTCCTGGCCGTGGGCACCTCGCTGGGGGTGCACCCCGCGGCCGGGCTGGTGGAGGTGGCCGCCGCGCACGGCGCCCGGGTGGTCATCGTGAACGCCCAGCCGACGCCCTACGACGGTCTTGCCGACCTCGTCGTCCGCGAGCCGATCGGCTGGGCGTTGCCGCGGTTGCTGGCCGGCTGACCGCGGCCCCCACCTGGTCGGGGGCCGCGGAGCGGCACCGGGTCAGATGAGGTCGGGCTCCATGGTGCGGCGCACGGTGCGCGGGTCGACGGTGCTCACCGACGGGGCGCCGAGGGCCCGGCTGATCCCCCGGGCGGTGGCGGCCAGCACCGGGATGAGGGCGTGGCTCTTCACCGTCTCGCGCTGCACGGTCACCCCGAGGGAGGCCACCACCTCGTCACCCGGGCCGCGGACCGGGACGGCCAGGGCCAGGGCGCCGGCCGGCGGCAGCTGGTTCTCGGCGATCGCGACCCCGGTGCGCCGGACCTCGGCGAGGACCCGGCGCAGCTTGTCGACGTCGGTGATGGTGTTGGCGGTGAACCGGCGTAGCGGGGTGGCGAGCACCTCGCGCTGGACCTCCGGGTCGGCGTAGGCCAGCAGCACCTGGCCGGTGCCGGTGGCGTGCAGCGGCCAGCGCCCGCCGAGCCGGGAGAGCACCCGGATCGCGCCGCGGGCGCGGAGCGCCTCCACGTAGACGACGTCGTGCCCGTCGCGCACCGCCAGGTGGATGTTGGCCCGGGTGGCGTGGTGCAGGTCGTCCAGGAACGGCAGCGCCAGCTCGCGCAGCTGCAGCCCGTGCGGCGCCAGGGCGCCGAGCTCGAGCAGCCGCAGGCCGATGGCGTACCGGCCGTCGGGGCCGCGTTCGAGGGCGCCCCACTGGCGCAGTTCGCCGACCAGCCGGTGGGTGGTGGTCAGCGACAGCCCGGTGCGGCGGCTGATGTCGGACAGCGAGAGGGAGGCGTGCTCCGGCCCGAAGGCGGCGAGCACGGCCAGGGTGCGGCCGGCGGCGGTCGCCGGCGAGGCGGGGGCGGCACCCCCTGGGGTGGCGCCACCCGTCGCGGACGGGCGGCCGGGGCGGGTGGCCCCGTCGCTGGCGGTCGAGTGCAGCGGCATCGTTGCCGGCATGTCGTCCTCCTGGCTCGGACCGGGTGGGCAGACCGGCGGTGGCTGGTGAAGTCGATCACAAATCTCCGGCCGTTCAGAGTGCTTGTCAAGCACTGCGGATCGCACGTCGCTTCCGCCCGGGGGAAGCGATCTCGATCCGTCGACGGCGCCGGGACGACCATCATCGCAGAGCTGAGGTGACCCCGGTCACCCGCCAGACCGCGGCCCGACCGGCCACCCCGACGTCCTCGGGGTGGCCGGCGGAGCTCCACCCGAGGAGGACCGTCCGATGTCCCGTCAGAGGCAGCAGCGCCGCCGCCCCGTCCCGGCCGAGGTGGCGTGATGGCCACTCTTGCCGACGTCCTGGACCCCACCGGCCTGAGCACGGTGCGGGTGGCCAGCAGCTCGCTCGCGCCCCGGCGCGCCGACCTGTCCGGTGCCCGCATCGGCCTGCTGGAGAACACCAAGCACAACGCCGCCCTATTGCTGGACGAGATCGCCGGCCACCTGGAGCGGGAGCAGGGCGCGACCACCGTGCTGCGCCGCACCAAGACGGCGTTCGCGCTGCCGATGCCGGCCGAGCTGCTCGAGGAGCTCACCCGCGAGTGCGACGTCGTCCTGGTCGGCGTCGGCGACTGCGGCTCGTGCAGCGCCTCCGCCGTCGCCGACGGCATCGCCCTGGAGCGTGCCGGCGTGCCGACGGCGGTCATCTGCTCCGACGCCTTCACCGCCACCGCCAGCGGCATGGCCGAGGTGCAGGGCGACCCGGACTACGCCTACCTGACCACCCCGCACCCGGTCGCCATCCTCACCCCCGAGGCGGTCGCCGAGCGGGCCACCGGCCTGGTGCCGGAGGTCCTCGCCACCGTGACCGCCGAGGGCACCGCAACCGCGGTGCCGAGCGAGCGCGCCTCGTGACCGCGGTGGAGTCCCGTCCCACCGTCGAGGCCGACCCGGACGCCGCCCGCGCGGCGATCGAGCACTGCTACGACCAGGGCTGGTCCGACGGGCTGCCCCTGGTCCCGGCCACCCGGACGCTGGTCGACGAGTTCCTCGCCACCGTCGACCGGGCGCCCGACGAGGTGATCGGGGAGCTGCCGCACCTGCACCGCACGGTCACCGTCGAGCTGGCCGCGATCAACGCGGCCATGGCCGGCTGCCGACCCGAGTACTTCCCGGTCGTGCTGGCCGCCTGGGCGGCGATCCAGCGCGACCGGTCGGCGACCGGGGGTGGCTGGCAGAGCACCAGCGGACCCTCACCGCTGCTGATCGTGAACGGGCCGGTCCGCGCCGAGCTGGGGATCAACTCCGCCGGCGGGGTGTTCGGCCCCGGCTTCCGGGCGAACTCGACCATCCCCCGGGCGCTCGGGCTCATGGTGCGCAACGCCTTCGGCGTCGTCCCGCACGGCTTCGAGCAGGCGACCCAGGGGCTGCCCGGTCGCTGGCAGGTCTGCCTGGGGGAGAACGAGGAGGAGAGCCCCTGGGAGCCGATGTCGGTCGAGGGCGGCGTGCCCGCCGGCACCAGCGCGGTCTCGGCGATGCTCACCCGCACCGTCGAGTACGTCGACAACCGGCACACCGCCGACCCCGAGCAGCTGCTCGCCGACTTCGCCGACACCATCTCCCGCAGCGGGGCGCTGATCTTCAAGCACGCGCCCGCCGGGATCGTCTTCTGCCCCGAGCACGCCCAGCTGCTCGCCGGCGCCGGCATGAGCCGCGCCGACGTCCGCGCCTGGCTGGTCGAGCGGTGCGGCCGCAGCAAGGCCGACCTCGCCCGGGTCGGCAAGGACGGCGTCGGCGACAACGGCGTCCGCTTCGCCGACGGCAGCACCCCGCCCGACGCCTTCGACCCCCTCTTCGCCGCCGCCGGCCCGGAGATCCTGCCCATCGCCGTCGCCGGTGCCCGCAACGCGGGCATCTCGATGGTCGTCCGGGTGTTCTCCGGGTGGTCGGCCAGTTCCGTGCCGGTCGAGGGCACCACCACCACCGCACGAGGGAGTGCCCAGTGACCCGCCCCGCAGGAACCCAGCCCGATCCGCTCCGTGACCCGTTCGGCGCCGCCGGCGACCGCTGGATGACCGGCCGCACCGCGCTCGTCACCGGCGGCGGGCAGACCAGCGAGGAGCAGCCCGGCGTCGGCTTCGCCATCAGCCAGGTGCTCGCCGCGCACGGTGCCCGGATCGCCGTCCTGGACCGGGACGAGGCCGCCGCCCGGCGCACCGCCGACCGGATCACCGCCGACGGCGGGGAGGCCGTGGTCGTCGTCGCCGACCTGCTCGACGACGGCGACTGCCTCCGCGCCGTGGAGGAGACCGTGGCCGCGTTCGGCTCGGTCGACACCCTGGTGAACAACGTGGCCGTCGGCGACCGCGCCGGTGTCTTCGAGGTGACCCCCGAGCGGTTCCACCAGCTGATGGACCTCAACCTGACCACCGCCTGGCAGATGACCCGGCACGCCGCGCCCCGGCTGCCGCGCGGCGGGGCGATCGTGAACATCAGCTCCGTCGGCGTGCGCGCCCGCGGCCCGGCGATGGTCTACAACCTGGCCAAGGCCGGGCTGGAGAACCTCACCATCGGCGCCGCGAACACCCTCGGCGACCAGGGGGTGCGGGTCAACTGCGTGCAGGTCGGCGCGATCTGGGGCGCCTTCGCCGCGGCCAACATGTCCGAGGACATGCGCGAGATCCGCAAGGGCTTCTCCGCGCTGGGCACCGAGGGCACCCCCTGGGACATCGCCCAGGCCGTGCTCTTCCTGGCCAGCGACCACGCCCGCTGGGTCTCCGGGCAGATCCTCTCCGTCGACGGCGGGCCGGCCGTCGGGAAGCCGCCGCGGGCCCGGCCGGTCCAGGCTCAGGTCGAGGTCCCGGAGACCACCACCCCCGAGGGCGTCCCGGCCGTCTCGGGGTCCCAGGCGTGAGCGCGGACCGGGTCGCCCTGGTCACCGGCTGCGGCAAGCCCGACGGGATGGGCCAGGCCATCGCGCGCCGGCTCGCCGCGTCCGGGCACGCCGTCGTCGTCACCGACCTGCAGCCGGCCGGCGTGCCCAACGCCCGCCAGGAGCAGCGCGGCGCCGGCTGGGGCGGCGTGGAGGCGCTGGCCGCGGAGATCACCGCCGCCGGCGGGGACGCCCTCGCCGTCCTCGGGGACGTCAGCGACCCCGACGACGCCGCCGCCATGGTCGCCGCGGCGGTCGACCGGCACGGCCGGCTCGACGTCCTGGTCAACAACGCCGCCGCGCCGCAGGGCCCCGACCGGGCCGACGTCGCCGACGTGCCGATCGAGGTCTTCGACCGGGTGATCGCGGTCAACCTGCGTGGCCCCTGGCTGATGAGCTCGGCGGTGGTGCCGGTCATGCGCGCCCAGCGCTCGGGCCGGATCGTGAACATCTCCTCGATGGCCGGGCTGACCGCGGCGCCGTTCTCCGGCGCCTACTCCGCCTCCAAGGCCGGGGTGATCGGGCTGACCCGCGCGCTGGCGATGGACCTCGGTCCGTGGGGGATCACGGTCAACGCGCTGTGCCCCGGGCTGGTCGCCACCAGCCGGGCGTTCCTCTCCGCCGCGCCGGACGTCGACGAGGCGGCGCTGATGGAGCAGCGCGGCCGCAACATCCCGGTCGGTCGACCCGGGCACGCCGAGGACATCGCGGCTGCGGTCGCCTTCCTCGCCTCGCCCGAGGCCGCCTACATCACCGCCCAGGCCATCCCCATCGACGGCGGCGGGATGACCCCCTTCCCGCTGCGCCGTCCCGAGCCGGCCGTCCCGGCCGGCAGCTGATCCCCTGGAGGCACCCGTGTCCCTGTTCGACGACATCGTCGACCCCACCCGCGGCCCGGCCGGCAGCGTGAAGGGCCGGACGGCGCTCGCCGCCCGCCCCGGTGACCTGGCCGGGCTCCGCGTGGGGCTGCTGGTCAACACCAAGCGCAACGCGGAGGAGTTCGTGCAGGAGGTGGCCGCCCTGCTGGAGTCCCAGCACGGCGCCCGCATCGCCATCCAGCGCAAGAAGCCGAGCATCGTGCACCCGGCCCCGGAGGAGATGCTCGCCGAGCTGCGCGCCGAGGCCGACGTCGTCGTCGTCGGGGTGGGCGACTGCGGTTCGTGCAGCGCCTCCGCCGTCGCCGACGGGCTGCAGCTGGAGGCCGCCGGCATCCCCGCCGTCGTGCTGGTCAGCGACGCCTTCCGGGTCAGCGCCGACGCGATGGCCGCCCTGCAGGGCACCGCCGGCTACGAGTACGTGACCACCCCGCACCCGGTGGCCAGCCTGTCCCGCGAGGGCGTGCGGGCCCGCGCCGAGCGCGCCGTGCCGGAGATCGTCACCCTGCTCACCCGCCCGGTCGTGGCGGCCGCGTCGTGACCGCCGCCCCGGAGGCGCCCGCCGACGAGCTGCGGGTGGTGCGGCAGGCGATCGAGCACTGCTACGCGCAGGGCTGGACCGACGGGCTGCCCGTCGTCCCGGCCACCACGGCCGACGTCGCGGAGTTCCTCGCCACCGTCGACCGCGACCCCGACGAGGTGATCGGCGCCCAGGAGCACCTGGACCGCCGGGTCACCGTCGCCCAGGCCGCGGTCAACGCGGTGATGGCCGGCTGCCTGCCCGAGTACTTCCCGCTGGTGCTCGCCGCCTGGGAGGCGGTCCGCGAGGAGCCGTCGTCCCGCGGTGGCGCCTGGCAGTCGACCAGCGGGCCGGCGCCGCTGCTGGTGGTCAACGGGCCGATCCGCGCCGAGCTCGGCGTCAACTGCGCCGGCGGCGTGCTCGGCCCGGGCTTCCGGGCCAACGCCACCGTCGGCCGCGCGCTCGGGCTGCTGGTGCGCAACGGCTACGGGATCAAGCCGCAGGAGCTGGAGCAGGCCACCCAGGGCGTGCCCGGCCGCTGGACGCTGTGCATCGGGGAGAACGAGGAGCTCTCCCCGTGGGAGCCGTTCAGCGTCGCCGGGGGCGTGCCCGCCGGCACCTCGGCGGTCTCCGCGATGCTGATCCGGGACGTCGAGTACATCGACAACCGGCACACCGAGGACGTCGAGGCGCTGCTGCGCGACTTCGCCGACACCCTCGCGCGCACCGGCGCCTACCTGGGCATGAAGCACTCCACCGGCGGGCTGATCCTCGGGCCCGAGCACGCGCAGGTGCTCGCCGCCGCCGGGTACTCGCGGGCCGACGTCCAGCACTGGCTGTTCGAGCACGCCGTCCGCCCGCAGGCCGACCTGGTCGCCGCCGGCAAGGAGTCGCACGACGTCGACCCGGGGCCGGACCCGATGCCGATGTTGCCCTCGGCGGCGGAGATCCCGATCATCGTCGCGGGTGCGGCCAACGCCGCCATCTCCGCGGTCTTCCGTCCCTTCGGCTGGGCCACCTGGTCCGGCCGTTCCGTCCCCGTCCACCGCCGAACCGAGGAGAGCGCCCCGTGACCGTCGACGAGAAGCAACTGGACCAGCTGCGGCAGACGCTGCAGGCCGACGACTACCGGCTCGACGTCGACGTGACCGGCGACCGCGCCGCCGTCACCATCGTCGCCGGGCCCGATGCCTGCGAGGAGTGCCTGGTGCCCAAGCCGCTGATGCAGCAGATGCTCGCCCCGGTGCTCGGCGTCGACCCCGCCGGCATCGACCTCACCTACCCGGTCGACGGGCACTGAGCGTGGAGGTCAGCCTCGAGGGCAAGGTCGCGCTGGTCACGGGCGTCGGACCGAACATCGGCAGCGGCATCGCGCTGGCGCTGTCCCGGTACGGCGCCAAGGTGGCGTGCAACGACGTCAACGACGACGTCATCAAGACCGCCATGGCGCGGATCGAGCGCAACGGCGGTGAGGCGATGGCCGCCCCCGGCGACGTCACCGACGAGGCCGCGGTCCAGGGCTACGTCGACGCCGTCCTGGAGAAGTGGGGCCGGATCGACATCCTGGTGAACAACGCCGCGATGCTCGGCGGCAAGGGGGTGCTCGACGAGGACGCCGGCACCTTCGAGCGGTCGATCAAGGTCTCCGGGCTGGGCTACTTCCTGAACACGAAGATCGTCGGCCGGGCGATGGCCGAGCGCGGTATCCGCGGGTCGATCGTGTGCATCTCCTCGTCCAACGGCTGGAACGGCTCGGCCGGGGTCATCGCCTACGCGTTCAACAAGGGCGGGGTGAACAACTTCGTCCGCGCCGCCGCGATGGACCTCGCGCCCTACGGCATCCGGGTCAACAGCTACACGCCCACCGCGCCGACCGTCGACAACCCGGAGCTGCTCGCCGAGTACGCCGCCCGGGGCATCCCCGCCGACATGCTCAACGCCGGCCGCAAGGGCGGCGGCGGTGGCGGCCTGGGTGGCGGTGCCGGCGAGGAGGAGTGGCGCCGGCCGGCGCGGTGGAGCGGGGAGCGGCCGCCGCTGGTGCCGATGGGCAGCACCGGCACGCCGACCGACATCGGGCACGCCGTCGCCTGGCTCTGCTCGGACTACGCGCGGCTGATCACCGGCACCGACCTGGTCGTCGACGGGGGAGCGCGGGCGAAGAACTTCGCCTACTTCCCGGCCGACCCCGAGGACCTCGCCGGCCCGGTGCCGCTGATCCCGCTGGAGGACCAGACCCCCGCCGGCTGATCTGCCGCAGCCCGCGGGCGCACGAAAGGGCGGGGCCCGGACCGGTGACGACCGGTCCGGGCCCCGTCTCCGTCTCCGTCCCCGTCCCCGTCTCCGTCTCCGGGGCGACAATGGCCATCTCCGCCCGCTTCGCGGCGGCGAAGATGGCCATCTCTGCCCGTGTCACCGGGCGAGGGCAGCCCGCACCCGCGTGACGACGGCGTCCAGGTCACGCAGGTCGGTGGCGCTCAGCCGGATGACCCGCCAGCCAGCCGCCTCGAGGCACCGGATGCGTGCGTCGTCCCGGGCGATCTGGGTGCCGTCGAAGTGGTGGGCGCCCTCGTACTCCACCGCCAGCCGCGCCTCGGGAAAGGCCAGATCGGTGCGCGCCAGGAAGCGCCCGGCCACCCGCACCTCGTACTGCGGCACCGGCTGCAGCCCCGCCACCACCAGGGCCACCCGGACCCGCGACTCCGGCGCCGACTCCGCCCGCGGGTCGACCAGCGCGAACGCCCGGCGGACGCGGACGACGCCCCAGCGCCCGGTGCCGCGCTCGAGCAGCTGCGCCAGGTCGGCCGGGTCGACGGTGCCGGCCCGGACCATCGCGTCCAGCGTGGCGACCGCGGTGGCCAGCGGCTCCAGGGCGGCGACGTCCCAAGCGGTTCGCCGTGGCGTCGTCACCGGTACGCCGTCGTGCCGAGCGACGTCCGCCGGCGTCAGCGCGGCGCGGTGCACCCGGACCTCGCGTGGGCCCTTCCACTCGACGCCGGGTGGCCGGACGACGGTGACCGGATCGTGCGCACCGGCGAACGGGGCACCGTGCCAGGCGGCGGCCGAGTACCCGCCGATCGCCGCTCCGGCCGGCAGCAGCAGCGCTGCGCCCGTGCACCGCAGCCGGTGGTCGAACGGCAGCGCCGGGTCGGCGTACACACCGTGGACCAGCCGCCGGTAGCTCAACTGCCGCAGCCGTTTCGTCGTGATGAGGCCCGCGGCGACCGCGTGGCTCCCGATGAAGACACCGGTGAGGTCCTTGGACACCGCGCGAGGGTGGCGGACGCGGGGGCAACCGCGCTGACGCTGTCCACAGGCCAGAGCAGAAATGGCCATCTCCGCCCCGGTTCAAGGGGCGAGGATGGCCATTTCGGCGAAACGAACGGGAGGTCAGCCGCCGACGCGGTCGGTGAGGCTGGGGGAGGGGAGGCGGTTCTCCGGCGCGTAGATCGGCGAGCTGGTGAGGAAGGGGATCGCCGCCGCGCGGGCCTCGTCGATCGGCTCGTCGGGGAACGCGGCCAGCGTCGTCTCGAACCGCTCCCGCACACCCTCCCGGAACTCCGGGTGGGTGAGGATGAACAGGTCGCCCCGCCGGATGCCGTTCAGCACCCGCTCGCCGGCCTCCACGTAGCTCATGTACGGCTGGCTCTTGGCCCGCTCGAGGAACTCCGCCGGCGGCGGGGTGTAGCCGCTCTCCCCGTACTGCTCGGGCCGGGCGGCGACGGCGCCGGCGATGTTGGAGTGCACCGGCCCCGGGCAGTACGCCGAGACGCCGATCCCCTCGGGGGCCAGCTCGATCGCCAGCGCCTCCGACAGCGCGATCACCGCCGCCTTGCTCATCGAGTACAGCCCGGCGACGATCGGCAGCAGACCGGCCATCGACGTGGTGGTGACGATGTGCCCGCCCTCGCCGTGCGCCCGGATGTGCGGCACGAACGCCCGCAGACCGTTGCCGACGCCCTTGATGTTGACGTCGATCAGCCAGTCCCAGTCGCTGGGGGTGGCCCCCATGACCGGCCCGGTCAGCCCGATGCCGGCGTTGTTCACCAGCACGTCGACCCGGCCGTGGCGCGCCACGGTCTCGGCCGCGGCGGCCTCCACCGCGGCCGCGTCGGTGACGTCGAGCTGGACCGCGTCGACCTCGAGGCCGGCGGCGGCGAACTCGGCGGTCGTCTCGTCGATGTGCTCCTGCCGGCGGCCGCTGATCACCACCGTCATGCCGGCCCGGGCCATGGCGAGTCCGATCCCGCGGCCGATGCCGCTGGATCCGCCGGTGATGAAGGCGACCTTGCCCTCGACGTCCTGCATGGAGGTGTGTCCTGTCTGTGAAAGGGAGGTCAGCGCTCGGGCGGGAGCAGCCCGAGCAGCCGTGCGGCGTTCGACTTGTAGATCAGCGGCTTGACCTCGTCCTTCAGGCCGATGGTCTCCGCGTCCTTCATCCACCGCTCCGGGGTGATCACCGGGAAGTCGGAGCCGAAGAGCACCTTGTTCTTGAGCAGGCTGTTGGCGTACCGGACCAGCTGCGGCGGGAAGTACTTCGGCGACCAGCCGGACAGGTCGATGTGCACCCGCGGCTTGTGGGTGGCCACGGCCAGCGCCTCGTCCTGCCAGGGGAAGGAGGGGTGGGCCAGGATGATGTCCATGTCCGGGAAGTCGACGGCGACGTCGTCGACGTCCATCGGGTTGGAGTACTTCAGCCGGATCCCGCCGCCGCCCGGGGTGCCCGCGCCCACGCCCGTCTGGCCGGTGTGGAACAGCGCGATCAGGCCGGCCTCGGCGATCACCTCGTAGAGCGGGTAGGCCTTGCGGTCGTTGGGGCGGAAGCCCTGGGTGTTGGGGTGGAACTTGAACCCGCGGACGCCGTGGTCGGTGATCAGCCGGCGCGCCTGGCGGACCCCCGCGGCGCCCCGGGCCGGGTCGATGCTGGCGAACGGGATGACGACGTCGGAGTGCTCGGCGGCGAGCTCGGCGACCTCCTCGTTGGTGGGCGACAGCTCCTCCCCGGTCTGGGAGATGCTGTCCACGCCGAAGGCGACGCAGGCCATGTCCCGCTCCCGGTAGTACTGGGCGAGCTCGGGCAGCGTGTACTGCGGCATCGAGCCGATGCCGAAGTAGGCGCCCATGTCATCGGCGCTGCTGCCGGCCGGCGGCGGGGCGGAGACCGACCGGTGCACGTGGGTGTGCACGTCGATCGCGGTCACCCG
Source organism: Modestobacter sp. SYSU DS0904 (assembly GCF_054051115.1). NCBI lineage: Bacteria > Bacillati > Actinomycetota > Actinomycetes > Geodermatophilales > Geodermatophilaceae > Modestobacter > Modestobacter sp. SYSU DS0904. The sequence goes on from NZ_JBJHAQ010000002.1 coordinate 46,908, forward strand.
GTCCAGGTCGATGCGCGAGGTCCAGGTCACGACCGCAGGTCCTCGGTGTAGGGCGCCTCGGTGTTGGCGCGGACCTGGGCGGGGGTGACGCCGGGGGCGCACTCGACCAGCCGGAGGGTGCTGTCGACGACGTGGAAGACCGCCAGGTCGGTGTAGATGCGGGTGACGCACGCCTTGCCGGTGAGCGGCATCGTGCACTCGGGGACGATCTTGGAGCGGCCCTTCCGGTCGCAGTGCTCCATCGTCACCCACACCTGCGGGGTGCCGGCCACGAGGTCCATCGCGCCACCGACGGCCGGGTTGCGGCCGGGCACGTACCAGTTGGCGAGGTCCCCGGCGGCCGACACCTGCAGCGCCCCGAGCACGGTGACGTCGAGGTGGCCGCCGCGGATCATCGCGAAGGACATCGCCGAGTCGGTGATCGCCGCCCCGCTCATCAGCGTGATCGGCTGCTTGCCCGCGTCGGTGAGGTCGACGTCGCCCTCGCCGTCGGGGGCCGGGCCCAGGCCCAGCACGCCGTTCTCGGCGTGCAGCACGACCTCCACACCCGGCGGGATGAACTTGGGCACCGCCAGCGGGAGGCCGACGCCGAGGTTGACCACGTAGCCGTCCTGCAGGTCCTGCGCCAGGCGCTCGGCGATGCCCTCGCGGGTGCGGCCGGTCACCGAGTCCTTCCTGGCGGCGAGCGTCTCGGTCATGAGCGGGTCCTCGCGATCAGCCGGCTGTCATCCGGGGTGGTGGTGGGAGCGGGGCTGGTCAGCAGCACGTCGTCGACGAAGACACCGGGCAGGTGGACGTCGTCCGGGTGCAGCTCGTCGACCTCGACCAGGCGGTCGATCTCGGCGAAGGTGTGCCGGCCGGACATCCCGGCCAGCGGGTTGAAGTTCCGGGCCGACAGCCGGAAGCGCAGGTTGCCCTTGCGGTCCCCGGCGTGCGCCTTGACCATGCCGAAGTCGGCGACGATGCCGGTCTCCAGCACGTACTCGCGCCCGTCGATCAGGCGGTGCTCCTTGGCCGGCACGTGCTCGGCGACCCCGCCGTCGGGGGAGTAGCGCAGCGTGAAGGTGCCGTCGGCGAGCATCGTGCCGGCGCCGGACGGGGTGAAGAAGGCGGGGATGCCCGAGCCCCCGGCCCGCATCCGCTCCGCCAGGGTGCCCTGCGGCACCAGCTCGAGCTCCACCTTGCCGACGAAGTACTCGTCGTAGAACTCCTGCAGGATCGGGAAGGACGCCGTCACCCGGCGCAGCCGTCCCTCGTGCAGCAACCTCCCCACGCCGGTGAAGTCGTGGCCCACGTTGTTCACGTAGACGTGCAGGTCGCGCTTGCCCAGGTCGCAGAGGGCATTCAGGAGCAGGTCCGGGCGGCCGGAGCTGCCGAAGCCGCCGACCGCTATGGACGCCCCTGACGGCACCTTGTCGACCACGGACAACACGTCCTCGCGGAACTTGTCGATCACGCCGTGTCCCCTTCTCACGCCGGCCCCTTGGTACGGCCGGCTCGTGCACTGGTGCGAATCCCGACGGCGGGCCCGCGCGCTGGGCGGGACGGCGACTGTGTCGAGGGTCACCTGGACGCACCGAAGGTATGGACGCCGCGCAGTACCCGAGAAGGCGGATTCCACCCGGGGGAAGGAAGGGCCGCCGGCACCCCGCGTCCACCGCCGGGCGGCCGACGCCGTCCGCTCGGCTCGTCTTCCGCCGGTCGGAATGTCGTGTGGCCCACGCCACGTCTGCGGGAGCAGTGTCCCCAGTGGCTCCGGGCCTCGCCCCGGGGTGTCAGCGAGGCTCTCGCCCCCCGGCCAGTGCCCGTACCACCAGTCGTCAGCACGGAAGGGGCCCCAGATGAGCATGACCACACGCGCCGCGGTCTGTCGGGAGCCGGGCAAGCCGTGGGAGATCACCGAGCTCGAGCTCGACGACCCCCAGGCCAACGAGGTCCGGATCAAGTTCATGGCCGCAGGGATGTGTCACTCCGACGACCACATCCAGAAGGGCGACGCGATGATGCGCTTCCCCGTGGTCGGTGGCCACGAGGGCGCGGGGATCGTCGAAGCCGTCGGTGACGGCGTCACCCGGGTGAAGGTCGGCGACCACGTCGTCTGCTCCTTCATCCCGGCCTGCGGCAAGTGCCGCTACTGCTCCACCGCCCGGCAGAACCTCTGCGACGAGGGCAAGAACGCCTCCACCGGGCAGTTCCCCGACGGCACGTTCCGCTTCCACCAGAACGGTGAGGACTTCGGCGGCCTGTGCGTGCTCGGCACCTTCTCCGAGCGCGCCGTCGTCAGCGAGTTCAGCGTCATCCCGATCCCCCAGGACATCCCGTTCGAGGTGGCCTCGCTGGTCGGCTGCGGCGTCCCCACCGGCTGGGGCAGCGCGGTGCACGCCGCGGGCGTGCGCGCCGGGGAGACCGTCGTCGTCTACGGCGCCGGCGGGGTGGGCAGCAACGCGGTGCAGGGCGCCCGGTACGCCGGCGCGCAGCGCGTCGTCGTCGTCGACCCGGTCGAGTTCAAGCGGGAGATGGCCACCGTCTTCGGTGCCACCCACACCTTCGCCACGGCCAAGGAGGCCCAGGAGTTCGTCAACGAGGTCACCTGGGGCGAGCTCGCCGACCACGCGATCATCACCGTCGGCGTCCTGCACGACGAGGTCATCGCCGATGCGCTGCAGGTGGTCGGCAAGACCGGCCAGGTCACCGTCACCGCGGTCGGCAACGGCTGGGTGAACGAGCACCCCGGCGCCCTCATCGGCTACCAGCGGCGCATCCAGGGCGCGATCTTCGGCGCCTGCAACCCGCTGTTCGACGTCCCCCGTCTGCTCAGCCTGTACCGGTCCGGTGACCTGAAGCTCGACGAGCTGGTCACCCGCACCTACCGCCTCGACGAGGTCAACCAGGGCTACCAGGACATGTTGGACGGCAAGAACATCCGCGGCGTGATCATCCACGAGCACTGAAGGAACCGGACATGACCATTGCTCCTCCCGGCCCGCAGGCCGGCTCGCCCCTGCTCATCGACGACGCCCAGCTGATCGGCGGCGACTGGGTGCCCGCCGCCGGCGGGCAGACCATCGACGTGATCAACCCCGCCACCGGTGAGGTGCTCGGCCGGGTGCCCCGCGGCGGTGCCGAGGACGTCGACGCCGCCGTGCGCGCGGCCGAGGCGGCCTTTCCCGCCTGGCGGGACACCAACGCCACCGCCCGCGGCGCGCTGATCAGCCGCTGGGCCCAGCTGATCGACCAGCACGCGACCGAGCTGGACCAGCTGGAGTCCCAGGAGGTCGGCCGGCCCAGCTGGGGCCCGCCGCCGATGTCCCGCATCCTGAACTTCGTCGCCGGCCAGGCCGACAAGGTGCAGGGCCTGACCCTGCCGACCTACACCCCCGACGCCATCGGGCTCACCCTGCGCGAGCCCTACGGCGTGGTGGGCGCGGTCATCCCGTGGAACGCCCCGGCCCCGATGTTCGTCAACGACGTCGGCCCGGCCATCGCCGCCGGCAACACCATCGTGATCAAGCCGGCCGAGGACGCGCCGCTGACCGCGCTGGCGCTGGCCAAGCTGGCGCTCGAGGCGGGGATCCCGCCGGGCGTGGTCAACGTGGTCACCGGCTACGGCCACGAGGCCGGCGCCGCCGTGCCCGCCCACCCGGGCATCCGCCGGATGAGCTTCACCGGCTCCCCGGACACCGGTTCCCTGGTGATGGCCGCCTGCGCGGCGAACCTCACCCCGCTGCACCTGGAGCTGGGCGGCAAGTCGCCGCAGGTGATCCTCTCCGACGCCGACCTGGACGCCGCCATCCCGGCGATCGCCATGGGCATCACGATGAACACCGGCCAGATCTGCGCCGCCGGCTCGCGCGTGGTGGTCGAGCGCTCGATCCACGCCGAGGTCGTGCAGCGGCTGGCCGAGCAGATGTCCAAGGTCAAGGTCGGGCCCTGGTACGAGCAGGTCAACATGGGCCCGCTGATCAACGGCAAGCAGCACGAGCGGGTGCTCAAGTACATGCAGCTGGGCCAGGAGGAGGGCGCCGACCTCGTGCTCGGCGGCGGCCGTCCCGCCGGCGAGCAGTACGAGCGCGGCTTCTTCGTCGAGCCGACGCTGTTCGACAACGTCGACCCGTCGATGCGGATCCACCAGGAGGAGATCTTCGGTCCGGTCCTCGGCGTCACCGCCGTGGCCGACGAGGCCGAGGCCCTCCAGGTCGCCAACGGCACCGACTACGGCCTGGTCGCCTCGGTGTGGACCAACGACGTCGGCAAGGCCGTGCGGTTCTCCCGCGGTCTGCAGGCCGGACAGGTGGCGGTCAACGCGGCGCTGGGCGCCGGCGTCATCGGCGGCCCGTTCGGCGGCTACAAGCGCAGCGGTTTCGGCCGCACCATGGGCGCCGACGCCGTCCTGGACTACACCCAGGTCAAGACCGTCTCCCTGCGCGGCACCAGTGCCTGACCGCACCGCGACAGGCCCGGTCGACCCCGCCCCCGTCCACCCTGCTTGGGAGGCATCCCGATGAGCATCACCACGCACGCCGCCATCGCCCGCGGGCCGCACCTCGGCTGGGAGATGGTCGACCTGCAGCTGGACGACCCCAAGGCCCACGAGGTGCGGATCAAGTTCGCCGCCTCCGGCCTCTGCCACTCCGACGACCACATCACCCAGGGCGACGCCCCGGTGCGGATGCCGGTCGTCGGCGGCCACGAGGGCGCGGGCATCGTCGAGTCGATCGGTCCCGACGTCCGGCGCGTCAAGGTCGGCGACCGGGTCATCTGCTCCTACATCCCCGCCTGCGGGGCCTGCCGGCCCTGCTCGACCGGTCACCAGAACATGTGCGTCAAGGGCCTGAACGCCGGCACCGGCATGTTCCTGGACGGCACGTTCCGCTTCCACCTCGGCGACGAGGACCTCGGCGGCTTCTGCTCGCTGGGCACCTTCAGCCAGTACGCCGTCATCTCCGAGTGGGCGGCCGTGCCGATCGCCGACGACATCCCGTGGGAGGTCGCCTCGCTGGTCGGCTGCGGTGTGCCCACCGGCTGGGGCTCGGCGGTCTACGCCGCCGGCGTCAAGCCCGGGGACACCGTGGTGGTCTTCGGCTCCGGCGGGGTGGGCAGCAACGCCGTCCAGGGCGCCCGGTACGCCGGGGCGAAGAACGTCGTCGTCGTCGACCCGGTGGAGTTCAAGCGGGAGATGTCGACCGTCTTCGGCGCCACGCACTCCTTCGCCTCGGCGAAGGAGGCGCACGACTTCGTGGTGGAGACGACGTGGGGCCAGCTGGCCGACCACGCCATCCTCACCCCAGGCGTGGTCACCGAGGAGATGGTCAACTCGGCGCTGGCGATGACCGGCAAGGGCGGCAAGGTCACCATCACCGGCGTCGGCAAGCTCAACGAGAAGGCCGTGCACTTCCACGCCGGCGCGCTCATCGGCTACCAGCGCCAGGTCCGCGGTGCGCTCTTCGGCGACTGCAACCCGCTGTACGACATCCCGAAGCTGCTGGGCCTGTACCGGGCCGGCGACCTCAAGCTCGACGAGCTGGTCACCCGCAGGTACGCCCTGGACGAGGTCAACCAGGCCTACCAGGACCTGAACGACGGCAAGAACATCCGCGGCGTCATCGTCCACGACATCTGACGTCCACCGGCCACCCTCCGTGGCCGTCCCCGGAGTCCGGTGCCACCCGTCCGCACGGGTGGCACCGGTTCCCCGGCGCGCCCGTGCGCCGGCCGAGCTCGAGGAGAGCGATGAGCGACAGTGTGCGCGCGGTGGTCCAGACCGGACCCCGGAAGATGGAGCTGCGGGACTTCCCCCGCCCGGCGATCGGCGCCGACGACGGGCTGCTGCGCGTGGAGGCCAACGGCATCTGCGGCAGCGACGTGGAGACCTACAAGGGCCACATGTCGATGGGCCGCGGCGACTTCATCCCCGGTCACGAGCCGATGGGCATCATCGAGGAGATCGGTGACCGCGCGGCCGAGCGCTGGGGCGTCCAGGTGGGCGACCGGGTGGCGCTGGAGGTCATCGTGCCCTGCCGGGCCTGCGCGAAGTGCCTCACCGGGCGCTACCAGGCCTGCCCGAACCGCACCCTCGGGCACGGCGTCACCGGGATCGACACCGAGCCCAGCCTGTTCGGCGGCTTCGCCGAGCACCTCTACCTGACGCCCAACTCGGTCCTGCACAAGATCGACAAGACCATCCCCGCCGAGATCGCGGTCATGTTCAACCCGCTGGGCGCCGGCGTCCGCTGGGCCGTGCACCTGGGTGGCATCGGCCTCGGCGACACCGTCGTGGTGCTCGGTGCCGGGCAGCGCGGCATCGCCTCGGTGATCGCGGCCAAGGCCGCGGGGGCCGGGACGGTCATCGTCACCGGCCTGGCCGCCGACGAGCACAAGCTGGCGCTGGCCCGCGAGTTCGGCGCCGACCACACCGTGGTGGTGGGGGAGGACGGCGAGGACGTCGTCGAGCGGGTCCGGGAGATCACCGACGGGGAGCTGGCCGACGTCGTCCTGGAGCTCACCCCGATGGCCGCCGGTCCGGTCACCGACGCGCTGAAGGTCGCCCGGTTCGGCGGCACCGTGGTGCTCGCCGGGCTCAAGGGCGGGCGGGAGATCCCGCTGAGCACCGACCTGATCATCAACCGCGGGCTCGTCGTCAAGGGCGCCTTCGGCGTGGACTACGCGGGGCAGGAGGCCGCGATCGCGCTGATCGAGTCCGGTCGCTTCCCGCTGGAGAAGCTGCACACCCACACGTTCGGACTGGACGACACCGCCCTGGCGATCGAGACCCTCGCCGGCGAGGTGCCGGGGGAGTCCCCGGTGCACGTGTCGGTCCACCCCAACCTCTGACCCCGCACCACTCCTGCCCCGCACCACTGAGCCCTGGAGGTCCCGTGCTCGTCGATGCGCACGCCCACATGCTGCCCCGCGACTACCCGGCCGACGCGCCGGAGTGCTTCCCCCGGATGGAACCGGTCGACGGCGACACCGCGCGCACCCTGGTCTTCGGCCAGATGCGGTTCACCGCCCGGGACGCCTTCTTCGACGCCGAACGCCGGATCGCCGAGCAGGACGCCTCGGGGGTCGACGTCGAGGTGCTCAGCCCGATGCCGCCGCTGCTGCGCTACGACCTGCCGGCCGACGACGGGATGTCGCTGGCCCGGTGGGTGAACGAGGCCACCGCGCTGCTCTGCGCCGAGGTGCCCGACCGGCTCAAGGGGCTGGGCATGGTGCCGATGCAGGACCCCGACGCCGCCACCGCCGAGCTCAAGGCGATCAAGGACCAGGGTCTGCACGGGGTGGAGATCGCCTCCAACATCCTGGGCAAGTCGATCGGCCACGAGCAGTTCCTGCCCTTCTTCACCGAGGTCGAGCGGCTGGGCCTGTCGGTGTTCGTGCACGCCATGCCCAGCCCTTCCGAGCGGCTGCCGATGTCGGCGATGGGCACCTACGTGGTCGGCGTGGAGGGTGCGTTCGCGGCCGGCTCGATGGTGACGGGCGGGACGGCGAAGGCCTGCCCGGACCTGCGGATCTCCTTCAGCCACGCGGCGGGGGGCTTCCCGCTGATGCTGCCCCGGGCGCAGTACTTCTGGGGCGGCTCGTGGAACGAGGAGCCGGTCGACCTGACCCGGGCGGTGATGCACGACGACGGGCCCTCGCCGGTCGAGCTGGCCCGGCGCTTCTGGTACGACTCGATGGTCTTCGACCACCGTGCGCTGCGGTTCCTCGTCGACTACCTGGGCGCCGACCGGCTGCTGGTCGGCTCGGACTTCCCGGCGATGCTGCGCGAGGACCCGGCCGGGCGCACCCTGCGCACCCTGGACCTGCCGCCGGAGGACCTCGCCGACGTGATGAGCGGCAACGCGTTCCGCTGGCTGGGGATCGACCACCCCTGACCCCCCCGCCCTCCCACCGGGCCCCGTCCGCGACCCGGGACGGGGCCCGGTGCCGTTCCCGAGCCCGCCAGGGCGCTCGCTGCGGGCCGGGCGCTCTCCGGGCGGCCCGGGACCCGGGAAGAGCCGCTCCACCTCAGGTGGTGCGGCTCCAGCCCTGCCGGCGAGGTCGCCGGCACCCGGTTCCATGCGCCGGGACCCCTCGGCGGCCCGTTCGTGACCCTCCTCGTACCCCTGCTCGTGACCCACTTGTGACCCTCTCGTGACCCCGCTGCGGAACGGAACCGGAGGGGCCGCCCAGGGGGCCAACTTGTCTCCCGTACGGCGGAAGCGACGGGCCGGGTGTGGCCCTCGCCACGGGAGATTGGGACCAGCGCAGTGAGCCCGGTCACTAGGCCCGGTCACTGCGGCAGCACCGAGGCTCACCGGCCAATCGCCGGATCCGCGCAGCCAACGACGCCTTCTGAAGCGGGAGCACCCCACGTGAGAAGAATGATGAGACTGGCCCCGGTCGCCGCGGCCCTGATGCTGGTCACCGCCTGTGGTGGCGGCGACAGCGGCTCCACCACCGGGAGCGACAACGGCACCGCCGCACCCGTCGGCGAGCCGGTCAGCGGCGGTGAGATCACCGTCCTGGAGGACGCGTCCTTCGCCGGTTCGTGGCCGGCCGGCCTCGACCCGGCCACCAACACCACCGGTGGCTCGAACATCGCCATGAACCAGGCGATCTTCGGTGGGCTGTTCCTGCTCCGCGCCGACGACGACGGCACCAACGCCGAGGTCGCGCCGAACCAGGCGGAGAGCTACGAGATCTCCGAGGACGGCACGCAGTTCACCGTGACGCTGCGGGAGGGCATCGAGTTCAGCGACGGCACGCCGCTGGACGCCGAGGCGGTGCGCTGGAACTGGGAGCGCGACCTGGCCAACCCCTGCACCTGCAAGCCGACCTGGCCGCTGGCCGAGGAGAACGGCATCGAGGTGCTCGACCCGCTGACGATCCGGCTGACCTTCACCCGCCCGTACCCGGCGATCCTGGCCTCGTTCCCGTCCGCCAACGTCAACTGGATCGCCAGCCCGACCGCGGTCCAGGAGCAGGGCGAGGACGACTTCGCGATCAACCCGGTCGGCGCCGGCCCGTTCACCGTCGTCGAGAACCAGCTGAGCTCCCGGCTCGAGCTGGCGAAGAACGAGAACTACTTCAAGGAGGGCCTGCCCTACCTGGACGGGCTCACCTTCCAGTCCATCGGCGGTGACCAGCCGGCCTACCAGGCGCTGCAGGCCGGTCAGGCGCAGGCCTACGAGGGCCTGAACACCACCCCGCTGCTGGACCAGGCCGAGGCCAGCGGTCAGCTGCAGGTGACGATCCAGCCGGCCACCTCGCCGTACGTCATCCAGCTGAACACCGCGATCGCGCCGTTCGACGACGTGCGGGCGCGCGAGGCGATCTACCGGGCCACCGACTTCGAGGCCATCAACGAGGGCATCTTCGGCGGCAAGTACGACGTCAGCCAGAGCTTCACCGGCCCCGGTGGCAAGTTCCACCAGCCGGAGATCGAGGGCTACCCCGAGTACGACCTCGACCGGGCCAAGGAGCTGGTGGAGGAGCTCGGCGGGCTGACCGTCCGGCTCGGCACGATCAGCAACTACGTCGCCACCCAGATCAACACCGCCCTGCAGACGCAGTGGCAGGAGGCCGGGATCGACGTGGAGATCAACGACTACCAGCTCTCCGGGGTCATCCAGGAGTTCACCAGCGGCCAGTGGCAGGCGATGCTGCAGACCGCCGGTGCCTGGGACCCGGCCGCCGGTGTCGGCGTCGGCTTCCGCTTCGCCTCCGGTGTCCCCTACAGCGGGGTGAACGACCCGGAGTTGGACCAGCTGCTGAACGACGCGTCCGCCACGGTCGACGAGGAGGAGCGGGCCGACCTGTACCGGCAGGCCGGTGAGCTCATCGCGGAGAACTTCTACGCACCGTTCGGTCTGGCCTTCGCGCCGGCCAACCTCGCGGTGGAGGGCGTGCACGGTCCGGGGCTGACCACCAAGATCCCGCCGATCCTGGTCAACGCCGGGGTCATCTGGGACGAGGTCTGGCAGGAGCAGTGACCACCGCCACCACCAGCCCGCGGGTCCCGGTCAGCCGGGACCCGCGGGTCTCCCCGCTCAGCCGGGTGACCAGCTCGCCGGTGCTCCGGCTGGTCGTCAAGCGGCTGCTGATGGCGATCCCGATCATGCTGGGCGTCACGATCCTGACGTTCTGGGTGCTCAGCCTCATCCCGGGCAACGCGGCCCAGCAGCTGCTGGGCCCGGAGGCCACGCCGGAGGACATCGCGCTGCTCGAGGAGCAGCTGGGGCTCAACGAGTCCGGCGTCTCCCGGTACCTGGACTGGCTGGGTGGCGCGCTCACCGGCGACCTGGGCAACTCGATCGTCAGCCGCCAGCCGGTCGGCGACCTGCTGGCCAACCGGCTCCCGGTCACCGGCGAGCTCGTGGTGCTGGCGTTCGTCGTCTCCCTCGTGCTGGCCATCCCGGTGGCGCTGCTGGCCGCGTACAAGCCCAACGGCCTGCTCGACCGGGTGAGCATGTTCATCAGCACGATGGGGCTCTCGGTGGCCAACTACGTGCTCGCCTTGATCCTCGTGCTGATCTTCGCCGTCCAGCTCGGCACGTTGCCGGCCATCGGGTTCGTCCCGCTGGAGGACGGGCTGTGGCCGAACCTGAAGGCGATGATCCTGCCGTCCGCGGCGATCGGCATCCCACTGTTCTGCTTCTACGCACGCTTCCTGCGGGGCGACCTGGTCGACCAGATGCAGCAGGAGGAGTACATCACCACCGCCCGTGCCAAGGGCATCGGGCCGTGGCAGGTGCTCATCAAGCACGCCTTCCGCAACTCGTCGTTCGGGCTGATCACCGTGGTCGGCCTCAACCTCGGGGCGCTGATCGGCGGCACGGTGATCATCGAGCAGATCTTCGCGCTGCCGGGCATCGGCCAGATGCTGCTGCAGGCCATCAACACCCGTGACGTCGTCGTCGTGCAGGCCGCGGTGGTGATCTTCGCGCTCGTCGCGGTGGTCGCGAACCTCATCGTCGACCTGCTGTACGTCGTCCTGGACCCGAGGATCCGTCATGACAGTCGTTGAACCAGCGGCCGCGTCCGCCGTCGGCCCGGACACCGACCTGGAACAGGTCGAGGCCAGCCGCGGACGCCGCCGCCCCGCCAACCTGGGCACCTGGATCCCCGCCGGGATGATCGGGTTCATCGTGGTGGCCTGCTTCCTGGGGCCGCTGCTGCTGGGGCTGCCCCGCCCGGTCGGCGGGAGCGTGCTGGAGAGCTACCTGCCGGCCGGCTCCCCGGGCCACCTGCTGGGCACCGACCCCAACGGGAACGACATCCTGTCCCGGCTGCTGCACGGTGGGCGGGCGTCGCTGGTGATCGCCACCACCGTCAACCTGCTCGGCCTGGTCATCGGGGGCACGCTCGGCGCGCTGTCGGGCTACCTCGGCGGCGTGCTCGACACCGTGATCATGCGCATCCTCGACGTGCTGATCGCGTTCCCGTCGCTGGTGCTCACCCTCGCGGTGGCGCAGGCGCTCGGCCCGAGCATGACCAACACGATCTTCGCGCTGACCTTCTTCAGCATCCCGGCCGTCGCCCGCGTGGCCCGTTCGGCCGTGCTGCGGCTGCGCGAGCAGCCGTTCATGGCGGCGGCCCAGCTGTCGGGCACGCCGGGCTGGCGGGTGCTGTTCAAGCACCTGGCGCCCAACATCGCCCCGCAGCTGATCACCTTCGCGATGCTCGGCATGGGCATCGTGATCATCATCGAGGGTGCGCTGAGCTTCCTCGGTCTGGGCATCCCTGCCCCGGCCCCCAGCTGGGGCAACATGGTGGCCGACGGCCAGCTCAGCCTCTCCGCGACGCCGATGCTCGTGGTGTGGCCCAGCCTGGCCCTGTTGGTCACCGTCCTGTCCTTCAACCTGCTCGGGGAGAACCTCCGGGCGCGATGGAGCGGTCGATGAGCGGCGAGCGGACGGCGGCCCTCGGGGTCGCGGAGACCCACGTGACCTCGGGGGTGATCGCCTCGGAGCCCGGGGCGTCGCCCGCCGGCGCGCTCGGCCGGCCGGACGCGGCACCGGGGGAGCCGCTGCTGCAGGTCTCGGACCTGCGGGTGCAGTTCACCCGCGGCGGCCGGACGGTGCGGGCGGTCAACGGCCTGTCCTACGAACTGGTGCCCGGCCGGATGATGGCGATCATCGGCGAGTCCGGCTCCGGCAAGAGCGTCAGCTCCCGGGCCCTGATGGGCCTGCTGCCGCCAACGGCGAAGATCACCGGCTCGATCCGGTTCGACGGCCGGGAGCTGCTCGGGTTGTCCGAGGGCGAGCTGCGCAAGCTGCGCGGCGGCGACATCGCCATGGTCTTCCAGGACCCGGCGCGGTCGCTGAACCCGACGATGAAGATCGGATTGCAGATCACCGAGGCGGTCAAGGCGCACAGCGACCTGGACAAGAAGGGTGTGCACGCCCGGGCGGTCGAGCTGCTCCGGCTGGTGAAGCTGCCGGCGCCGGAGCGGCGCTTCCACGAGTACCCGCACCAGCTCTCCGGCGGCATGCGGCAGCGGGTGATGATCGCCATCGCGCTGGCCGGTGAGCCGCGGCTGCTCATCGCCGACGAGGCCACCACCGCGCTGGACGTCACCACCCAGGCGCAGATCATGGACCTGCTGGTCGAGCTGCAGCAACGGCTCGGCATGGCGGTGGTCATGATCAGCCACGACCTCGGGCTGGCGGCCAGCTACGCCCAGGACGTCGTGGTCATGTACGCCGGCCGGGCGGTGGAGCAGGCGCCGACCCGCACCTTGTTCGCGAACGTCCGGATGCCCTACACCCGGGCGCTGCTCGGGGCGATCCCGGCGCTCGATCGGGAGCCGCACTCGCTGCTGCCGGTCACCCCGGGGCAGCCGCCGGACCTCTCCGCCCTGCCCAAGGGCTGCCCGTTCCGGCCGCGTTGCTCCAACGCCACCGACAAGTGCATCGAGCAGCCCGACCTCGTCGAGCAGGAGCCCCAGCACTCCTGGGCCTGCTGGCACCCCTGTGGCAGCGAGGACCAGGGCAGCGCGAACCAGGGCAGCGCGAACCACGGCACCGGGCACCACGGCACCGAGAACGGAGAACAGCGATGACCGCCGTCGACGAGCGCGTGGAGGGCGAGCAGACCCGGGACAAGGCCCCGCTGCTGCGCGCCCGCAACCTGGTGCAGGAGTTCCCGGTCCGGTCGGCCGGCGGGGTCAAGGGCGGCGTCGTGCACGCGGTGTCGAACGTGTCCTTCGACATCGGCGCCGGCGAGACCCTCGGCGTGGTGGGGGAGACCGGCTCGGGCAAGTCGACGCTGGCCCGGTCGGTGATCCAGTCGCCACGACCCAAGTCCGGCAGCGTGGAGTTCCAGGGCCAGGACCTGATGACGCTCAAGCGCGGCGACCTCAAGGACGCCCGCCGGCAGATGCAGATGGTCTACCAGGACCCGTTCGGGTCGCTGAACCCGCGCTGGCGGATCAACGACCTCGTCGAGGAGCCGATGATCGGCTACCGCGCGGGCAACGCCGACTGGCGCCGCACCCGGGTGGCCGAGCTGCTGGACCTGGTCGGGCTCGACCCGACGTCCTACGGCAAGCGGCGGCCGCACGAGCTGTCCGGTGGTCAGGCCCAGCGGGTCGCGATCGCCCGGGCCATCGCGCTGAACCCGGCGCTGATCATCTGCGACGAGGCGGTCTCCTCCCTCGACGTGCTCATCCAGGCGCAGGTGCTCAACCTGTTCGAGAAGCTGCGCCGCGAGCTCGACCTCGCCTACCTGTTCATCAGCCACGACCTGGCCCTGGTGAAGCAGGTCAGCGACCGGGTGGCGGTCATGTACCTGGGCCAGCTGGCCGAGGTCGGACCGGCCGAGGAGATGTACCGGCAGCCGCTGCACCCGTACACGGCGGCACTGCTGGACTCCATCCCGCGGGTCGACGCCGCCACCGGCCGGGCACACCGGCCGACGGCGCTGCCCGGGGAGCCGCCGTCGCCGATCGACCCGCCCAGCGGGTGCCGGTTCCGCACCCGCTGCCCCAAGGCCCAGCAGCGCTGCGCGGACGAGGCGCCGGAGCTCCGCGAGCTGCGGCCCCGGCACCAGGTGGCCTGCCACTTCCCGCTCGCCGGGATCGAGGAGAGCCTGCGCCGCCCCGCCGGGGCCACCGCGGTCGGCACGCCGGCGCCGGCCACCCCGGCACCGGCCACCCCGGCGAGCTGAACCGGACTGGCTGATCGAGACCGGCTGAACGAGACCGGCTGAACGAGAAGAGGGGACGCCCGCCGCCTGGCGGGCGTCCCCTCGTCCGTGGCACCCGGGCCGGTTAGCGTGACCCGGACCACGTCAGCGGCCGGCGGTGCAGCCGGCCCCGCCACCGGGAGCCGCCATGCGCGTGCCCTTGACCACCCGCGACTTCCTCGACCGGGCGGAGCTCGTCTACGGCGACCGGGTCGGCGTCGTCGACGAACCGGCCCAGCCGGCGCCCTCGCTGGGGCGGACCACCCACCGCGAGCTGGCCCGCCGGGCCCGCGCCGTCCAGGCCGGCCTCGACGCGCTCGGGGTGGCCGAGGGCGAGCGGGTGGCGGTGGTCAGCCACAACTCCGCCCGGCTGCTGGAGCTGCTGTACGCCGTCCCCTCCTCGGGGCGGGTGCTCGTGCCGGTCAACTTCCGGCTGCAGACCGAGGAGGTGCGCTACATCATCGACCACTGCGGCGCCGAGGTGCTGCTGGTCGACCCCGAGCTCGCCCCGGCGCTGGACGGCGTCGGCGCACGGCACCGGTTCGTGCTCGGCGAGGACTACGACACCGGGCTGCTGCGCCCGGACACCGAACCGCGTCCCTGGGCCGAGCCCGACGAGGACGCCACCGCCACGATCAACTACACCAGCGGGACGACGGCGCGGCCCAAGGGCGTGCAGCTGACCCACCGCAACGTCTGGCTCAACGCGGTCAGCTTCGGCATGCACATGCAGGTCAGCGACCGCGACGTCTACCTGCACACGCTGCCGATGTTCCACTGCAACGGCTGGGGGCTGCTCTACACGGTGGCCGGGCTGGGCGGCACCCAGGTGGTGCTGCGCAAGGTGGACGGCGCGGAGATCCTCCGCCGGGTCGAGGAGCACGGGGTCACCCTGATGGCCGGTGCCCCGGCGGTCTGGAACGCGGTGCTCGACGCGGCCGCCGAGTGGGACGGTCCGGTGCCGGGACGCGACGGGGTGCGCATCGTCGTCGCGGGCGCGCCGCCGCCGTCCCGGACGATCGCCCGGGTCGAGGAGGAGCTGGGCTGGGAGTTCAACCAGATCTACGGCCTCACCGAGACCTCGCCGCTGCTGACCATCAACCGCCCGCGCGCCGAGTACGACCGGCTGGACGCCGAGGAGCGGGCGCGGGCGCTGTCCCGGGCCGGGGCGCCGGCGCTGGGCACCCGGATCGCCACCAGCGAGTCCGGCGAGGTGCTCGCGCAGGGCAACACCGTGCTGGCCGGCTACTGGGAGAACCCGCAGGCCTCGGCCGACGCGCTCGACGGCGGCTGGTTCCACACCGGCGACGGCGGCACGGTCGACGACGAGGGGGTGCTGACCATCTCCGACCGGAAGAAGGACGTGATCATCACCGGCGGGGAGAACGTCTCCTCGATCGAGGTGGAGGACGCGGTCTTCAGCCACCCGGCGGTCGCCGAGGTCGCGGTGATCGGGGTGCCCGACGACAAGTGGGGCGAGATGGTCACCGCGCTGGTGGTGCTCGCCGAGGGCGCGGACGTCACCGAGGCGGAGATCATCGCCCACTGCCGCACCCGGCTGGCCGGCTACAAGTCACCCAAGCGGGTGGAGTTCCGCCCGGCCATCCCGCGCACCGCGACCGGGAAGGTGCAGAAGTTCAAGCTGCGCGAGGCCTTCCGGGGCACCCAGAGCCACCCGTAGGAGCACCCCGTCGCCCCCGCGCCACGCAGGATCGGCGCGGGCCAAGGCGACGGGGCCGAACCGCGCCGCCGGCGCCTCACCCCGAGGGGTGAGGCGGTCCCGGCTTCCTCAAGGCGTTCACCCGATCCGGTCGATGACCCGGTCGAGAGCACACCCGGACGGGTGTGCCTGGACTGGTCGAGACCGGCGCCGATCCCTGGTGCCGGGCAACGCGAGGAGTCGGGTCAGTGCGCCAGCGGGTCGGAACGCAGCTCAGCACGAGTGGACGACGGGTGTCACGCACCCTCGGGGTCGTCGCGGCGGTGACCGTGTGCCTGCTGGTCGCCCCGGCGCCGGCCTCCGCCGCGCCGGCCGACCCGGGCGACGCCCGGATCAGCGCCGCCGAACGTGCGCGGCAGGACGCCGCGTCGGAGATGGGCGCGATCACCGCGCAGCTCGCCCGTGCCGAGTCCGACGCGGCGGCCGCCTCCGCGGCCGCGCAGATCGCGCTGCAGGACTACGAGGAGGCCCAGGCCGCCTACGAGCAGGCGCGGGCCGACGCCGACGCCGCCGCGGCCGAGGCGGCGCGGGCCGTCGCCGCACTCCGGCAGGGTGAGGCCGAGGTCGCCGCGTTCGCCCGGGCGAGCTACATCCAGGGCAGCACCGCCTCCGGCACGATGGCGCTGCTGTCCGCCGGCGGGCCGGCCCAGCTGCTCGAGCGCGCCGCGCTGCTCGACGCGGTCGGGGAGCACCGCACCGACGTCGTCGCCCAGCTCACCGTGCTGCAGGAGCAGTCCGTCGCGGCCGACGCCGCCGCGCAGCAGGCGCTCGCCGCGGCCGACGGGCTGCAGCAGCAGGCCGCCACCCTGCTCGCCACCGCGCAGCAGCAGGAGATCGCCGCCCGGGCGCAGGCCGATGCCCTCACCGACCAGCAGGCCGCCGTCGAGCAGCAGCTCAGCGCGGCCCAGCAGACGCTCACCGGGCTGCAGGACGCCCGGGCCGCGGCCCAGGCGTACGCCGAGCAGCAGCGGGCCGCCGCGGCCCGCGCGGCCGCGGTTGCACCGCCGCGCAGCTCCTCGACCTCGAGCTCGTCCGCCGGCGGTCCGTCCGCGGGAGCCGGCTCGTCGTCCAGCGGCTCGTCGTCCAGTGGTTCGGCGTCCAGTGGTTCGTCGTCGGGTCGCCCGTCGACCGGGGGCTCCTCGTCCGGGAGCGGTTCGTCCTCCGGCGGCAGCTCCGGCGGCGGTGGCACCGCGCCGGTCGGCGGGACGACGGCGGGTGCGCCGTCCGGCTCGGCGGTGCAGACCGCGATCTCCGCGGCCCGCGGCCAGCTCGGCGTCGCCTACTCATGGGGTGGTGGCGGCAGCAGCGGCCCGAGCTACGGCATCCCGCCGGACGCCGGCGTCTGGGGCTTCGACTGCTCGGGGCTGACCGAGTACGCCTACGCGCAGGCCGGCATCCGGATCGGCGGCACCAGCCGGGAGCAGTACAACCGGTTCAGCGGCAACCGGGTCGCGGTGGGCGACCTGCAGCCGGGCGACCTGCTGTTCTGGGACGACGGCCGGGCCAACCCGACGTCGGAGGCGATCGTGCACGTGGCGCTGTACATCGGCGGCGGCCAGATGGTCGAGGCGCCGGACCGCGGGCAGACGGTGCGGATCTCCTCGGCGCGCACGTCGAGCTCGACCTACTTCGGCGCGGTGCGGCCGACCGGCTGAGCGGGGCCGGGAACGGGGAACTGGGCCGTCGCCCGGACGCAGAAGGGCGTCGGGCAGCCACGGGGGGAGCTGCCCGACGCGACGTTGAATCTAGCAGCCCGGGAGCGCCGGGGCAGGCTCTCCGTTCCGGTGGGTGGACCGACCGGCGCGCCGCGCCGGCGACCGGGTCACCCGGTCGCCACCGGTGTGCGCCGGGGCCTCGCACAGCTGGTTGTAGGAGACTGGCCGGGTGACCGCCGCCAGCAGCGCGCCTGCCCAGCAGCAGCCCACCCCGCCCTCCGTCGACGCCGCCCAGCTCGAGCGGGCGCTCTTCGAGATCAAGCGCGTCATCGTCGGCCAGGACCGCCTGGTCGAGCGGATGCTGGTCGGGCTCCTGGCCCGCGGGCACGTGCTCCTCGAGGGCGTTCCCGGGGTGGCGAAGACCCTGGCGGTGGAGACGCTGGCCACCGTGGTCGGCGGGCGCTTCGCGCGCCTGCAGTTCACCCCCGACCTGGTGCCGGCCGACATCATCGGCACCCGGATCTACAAGTCCGGGCAGGACTCCTTCGACACCGAGCTGGGCCCGGTGTTCGCCAACTTCGTGCTCGCCGACGAGATCAACCGGGCGCCGGCCAAGGTGCAGTCGGCGCTGCTGGAGGTGATGGCCGAGCGGCAGGTGTCCATCGGCGGGGTCACCCACAAGCTGCCCAATCCGTTCCTCGTGCTGGCCACCCAGAACCCGATCGAGAACGAGGGCGTGTACCCGCTGCCCGAGGCCCAGCGCGACCGCTTCCTACTCAAGGTGCTCGTCGACTACCCGAGCCCGGAGGAGGAGCGGGAGATCATCTACCGGATGGGCTCGGTCCCGCCGGTCGCCGAGCGGGTGCTCGACCCCGACGACGTCCGGCGGCTGCAGAAGACCGCCTCGGAGGTGTTCGTCCACCACGCGCTGGTCGACTACGTCGTCCGGCTGGTGGTGGCCACCCGCGCGCCGCGCGAGCACGGCATGCCCGACGTCGCCGGCTGGGTCTCCTACGGCGCCAGCCCCCGCGCCTCGCTGGGGCTGATCGGCGCGAGCCGGGCCCTGGCGCTGATCCGCGGCCGCGACTACGTGCTGCCGCAGGACGTCCTCGACGTCACCGGCGACGTGCTGCGCCACCGGCTGGTGCTCTCCTACGACGCGCTCGCCGACGGCGTGCCGGCCGACCACGTGGTGCGGCGGATCGTGGAGAGCGTGCCGCTGCCGCAGGTCACCCCCCGGCAGCGCACCGGCGGCTTCGGCCCGGGCGTGCCCGGCGGCCCGATGGTGCCCGGCTTCGGCCCGGGCGGTCCCCAGCAGGGCCCGCCGCCCGGCTGGGGCCAGCCCCAGCCCCAGCCCCATCCCCAGTCCCAGCAGCAGCCCGGCCTGCAGGGTTGGGGCCAGCCGGGTCAGCAGCCGTGGGGTCAGCCGCCGGCGCCCAACGGCCACCCCGGTCCCGGCCAGCAGGGTCCCGGCCACCCCGGTCCCGGCCAGCAGGGCACGGGTTCGACCGCGGCGCAGGGTGAGCGGCCCGACGGCGCCGGGCCGCAGCGCGGGTGACCGGCGTCCCGGCGCCGCAGCCGGACAGCGGCGCTCCGCCGCACTTCGGCAGCGGCAACTCCGAGGTGCTGCTGCGCCGGCTGGAGCTCACCGTGCGCCGGCGGCTCGACGGCCTGCTGCAGGGTGACCACCTGGGCCTGGTGCCCGGCTCGGGCAGCGAGGCGGGGGACTCCCGCAGCTACCACCCCGGCGACGACGTCCGGCGGATGGACTGGCCGGTCACCGCCCGCACCCAGGTGCCGCACGTGCGGGAGACGATCGCCGACCGCGAGCTGGAGACCTGGGCGGTGGTCGACCTCTCGGCGAGCCTGGACTTCGGCACCGGGCAGTGCGAGAAGCGTGACCTGGCGATCGCCGCGCTGTCGGCGGTCAGCCACCTGACGGTGCGCGGGGGCAACCGGCTGGGCGCGATCGTGACGACGGGGGAGCGGGTCGACCGCTACCCGGCGGCGCCGGGGCGGCTGGCCGCCGACCGGCTGCTGCGCTCGGTGGTGGCCACCCCGCGGGCGGCCGGTGGGCGCCGCGGCGACCTGGCGGCCGCGCTCGAGCTGCTGCGCCGGCCGCAGCGCCGCCGCGGGCTGGTCGTGGTGATCTCGGACTTCCTCGGCTCCGATGCGCACGGGCCGGCCGACTGGGAGCGGCCGCTGCGCGGGCTGTCCGCCCGGCACGAGCTGCTCGCCGTCGAGGTCGTCGACCCGCGGGAGCTGGAGCTGACCGACGTGGGGCTGCTCACCGTCGTCGACCCGGAGAGCGGGCGCACCCTGGAGGTGCCCACCGGCGACGCGGCGTTCCGCCGTCGCTTCGCCGAGGGCGCGGCCGCCCAGCGCGCGGAGATCGCCGCCGGGCTGCGCCGGACGGGGGCGGCGCACCTACGGCTGCGCACCGACCGCGACTGGCTGGCCGACGTCGTGAGGTTCGTGGCCGACCGCCGGCGCGCCGGCTCCGGAGGTGCATCCCGATGACCCTGCAGTCGCCCTGGTGGCTGCTCGCGCTGCTCGCCGTGCTCGCCGTCGTCGGCCTGTACGTGGTGCTGCAGTTGCGCCGGGCGCGGTACGCCGCCCGGTTCACCAACGTGGCGCTGCTCGGCTCGCTGGTGCCCAAGCGGCCCGGGTGGCGGCGGCACGTCGCGTTCGGGCTGGTCGCCCTGGGCCTCGGGGTGCTCGTGTTCTCCCTCGCCCAGCCCAGCACGGAGGTGCGGGTGCCGCGGGAGCGGGCGACGGTGGTGATGGCGGTCGACGTGTCGCTGTCGATGCGCGCCACCGACGTCGAACCCGACCGGTTCCAGGCGATGCAGGCGGCGGCCAAGGAGTTCGTCGACGTGCTGCCGGAGCGGATCAACCTCGGCCTGGTCGCCTTCGCCGGCACCGCGAGCACGCTGGTCACCCCGACCACCGACCGCTCGGCGGTGCGGACGGCGATCGACAACCTGGAGCTCGCCGAGGCGACCGCGATCGGCGACGCGGTGTTCACGTCGCTGACCGCGATCAGCAACTACCAGGCGTCGCTGGAGTCCGAGGGCGTGTCGGTGCCGCCGGCCCGGATCGTGCTGCTCTCCGACGGCTACAGCACGATGGGCCGTGACGAGACCCAGGCCATCGACGCGGCCAACGCTGCCGAGGTGCCGGTGTCCACGATCGCCTTCGGCACCGACTACGGCACGCTCGACCTCAACGGCGAGGTGGTGCCGGTGCCGGTCGACCGCGCGACCCTGGAGCAGATCGCCGAGGAGACCGGCGGCAGCTACAGCCAGGCGGCCAGCGCGGCCGAGCTGGAGGAGGTCTACGAGGACCTGGGCAGCCAGATCGGCTACACCACCGAGCTGCAGGACATCAGCCCGTGGTTCGTCCGCGGCGGCCTGCTGTTCGCCTTCCTCGGCGTCGTGGGCTCGCTGCTCTGGACCAACCGCCTGCTCTGAGGCCGCACCCACCCCGCGAGGCACAGGAAGCTCTGCACCCGGTTTCGGCGCCGAAACCCCGGGTGCAGAGCTTCCTGTGCCCGGGGGATCAGCGGGTGGGGGCGAGGAGGACCCGGTCCCGGTGGCCGAGGTCGCGACGTCCGCTGTGCGGGTCACGCGGGTGCGTCATCGCCGGGTGGGACGGCGTCGCGGGCACCGGTGCGGGCAGGCCGGCGTCCCCGGCCCGGGAGCGGAGGTGGACGCCGGCGATCATGCAGCGCACGGAGCCGCCGGCAAGCTCGATGGTCGGCACGGCAGTGGGCAGGAGCTGGGTCGTCGCCTCGATCCGCCGGCGTTGTGCGGGGGTCAGGCTGGCGGCGGCCCGGGCCGAGAGCGCGAGCACCGGCCCGTCCCGGCCGGACAGCTCGATGGCGTTGCCGGCGAACTCGTGGACCTGGTGCTCGGAGAGCGCGAAGACCTCCCGGCCGGTCGCGCGCAGCCGGTCGGCCACCCGGGCACGGTCGGTGGGCGTGGTGATCATGTCGAGTCCGACGAGTGCCACCGCCGTGCCGACGGCCATCATCACGTTGGTGTGGTAGACCGCTCGGCCTGCGGCGTCCGCCGCGTCGAAGAGCAGTGGCTCGTAGCCGAACGATGCGCAGAACCGCTCCAGCGCCCGGGGGTGCGCACGGCGGGACCGGGCGACGTAGGCGACCCGTTCCCGGTGGTCGAGCACCATGGCGCCGGTGCCCTCGAGGAACATCCCGTCCCGTTCCAGGCCGGAGAGGTCCACGACCTGGTCGACGTGGTACTGCTCCCGGAGCAGCTCCACGACGTCGGCCCGGCGTTCGCCGCGCCGGTTGACGGCGAACATCGGGTAGAGCGCCACCCGTCCGTCGGCGTGGGTCGTCAGCCAGTTGTTCGGGAAGACGCTGTCCGGGCGTTCGTGCTCGTGATCGTCGAACAGGTGCACGACTACGCCGGCTGCGGCCAGGGTGTCGGCCAGCGCGGTCACCTCGTCGCGGGCCCGGGCGGCCACCGCCTCGGGACCCGACGCGGGCAGGGCCTGGAAGGCGTTGTCGACCCGGGTCAGCTCGTTGGGCCGGAACCGGTGCGGGCGGACCAGCACGACGGCGTGCGGGGCGTGCTCGGACATCGGCGTCGGCTCCGGTCGGCAGCGGGAGGTGACCCCGTGGAGACCTTCGACCCTTCGGATCGTCGGCTGCCACGGGCTGCTCGGCACCCTCACCGCAGCGAACGCGGGGAACGACCCACTGGATCAACGAGCGAGAGCGTTCCGAACGTAACCCAGGACCAGAGGTGTGGTGGCGATCCACCGGCGCATCTGCGGGTCGGTCCTCGCGCCGTTCCAGAGCGCGACTGGCCGTGGCTTCTCCGTGGTGCCGAGCCCCGGAGCCCGCGCCCGTCAGCGGGTGGGGTCGAGGACCAGCTTGCCGGTGGTGCGGCGGGCGAGCAGGTCCTGGTGCGCCTCGCGGACGGCGCCGAGCGGGTAGCGGCCGCCGCTGACCGGGCGCAGCGTGCCGGCGGCGACCAGCGCCAGCAGGTCGGTGATCGCCTCGTCGAGCATCTCCGGACGGCGGAAGCAGTGCGCCAGCCAGAAGCCGGCGACCGCGCGGCTGGTGAGCATGAGCGACTGCGGGTTCACCGGCTTCGGCGGCACCCGGCCCGCCGTGCCGTAGGCGGCGAGCCGGCCGAAGGGGGTGAGTGCGGAGAGGGCGCCCTCGAAGACGTTGCCGCCGGTCATCTCCAGGACGATGTCGACCCGCTGCCCACCGTTGGCCTCGCGCAGGGCGGCGGTGAAGGTCTTCGGGTCGTCCTCGGCCAGCGCCGGGTCGACGGTGGCGTCGGCGCCGAGGGACTCGGCGAGCGCCCGCTTCTCCGCGCTGGAGGCGGTCGCGATCACCCGGCCGGCGCCCCAGTGCTTGGCCAGCTGGATCGCCAGCGTGCCCACGCCGCCGGCGCCGGCGACCACCACCACGGACTCACCGGGGGAGAGGTGGGTGGAGGTGCGCAGCAGGTGCCAGGCGGTGGCGCCCTGCAGGACGACGGCGAGCGCCTGCTCGTCGGTGACCTCGTCGGGCACCGGCCAGGTGAGCCGCGGGTTGGCCGCGACCCGCTCGGCGTACCCGCCGCCGGCCAGCAGTCCGACCACGCGCTGGCCGCCGCCGGCCGGGGTGCCGACGAACTCCGCACCCGGGATGAGTGGCAGCTCCTGCGGGGCGAGGTAGCTGTTCTCCGTCTGGTGGGTGTCGGCGTAGTTCACCCCGGACGAGGAGACCTCGTACAGCTGCTCGCCGTCCCCGGGGACGGGGTCGGGCAGGTCGACGACGTCGAGGACCTCGGGGCCACCGAACTCGGTGATCTGGACGGCACGCATGACCGTGAGGCTAGAGCTGTCCTCGGGGTGGCGCGTCGGTGCTGCATGCCGGCACCTGCCCGCCCGCCTGCCTGCACCGCCGGGGCGCGCTGATCCTGCCGCGGGTCGTCGTGGCCGCCAGCGCAACCGTCGGCTGAGGGGACGGCGGGGCAGCCGGGCGGGCACCGCCGTTCGAGGGTGCCCGGCAGCGCGGCCGGACCGGTCGGCGGACGGGGGCCAGCGCGGATCAGCCGGCGGTGCGGCGGGCCCGATGGGCGGCCATGTGCTCCCGGTTCGCGCAGCTGCTGTCGCAGAACCTGCGGCTGGCGTTCTTGGTGAGGTCGACGAGCGCGTCGTCGCAGCCGCGGGCCGCGCAGCGGCGCAGCCGGTCGAGTGCGTCGGCGCGGACCACGTCGGCCAGGGCCATCGCCGCCTCCACGCCCATCCGGTCGGCCAGCGAGGCGGTCGGCTCGGTGGCGTGCACGTGGTAGCCCCAGCCGTCGTGCCGGACCAGCTGCGGCAGCGCCTGCCCCTCCCGGAGCAGCCGGTTCACCACGGTGACCACGCCGTCCTCGTCGGCGGTCCAGATCCGGGCGAGCACCGTGCGCAGCTGGTGCACCTCGGCCAGCTCGGCGGCGTCGCCGGCGCGGCTGCCGGTGAACTGCCAGGTGTCCAGGAAGGCCGCCAGGGCCGTGGGGTCGGGCAGCCGCTCCGCGCCGTCCGCCGCGGTGTTGACCAGTGCGGTCGCGGCGGCCAGCGCGATCTCGGTGTCATGGGCGAAGAGCATGCGGGCCCTCCCTCCGCG
Organism: Modestobacter sp. SYSU DS0904; assembly: GCF_054051115.1. Classification (NCBI taxonomy): domain Bacteria; kingdom Bacillati; phylum Actinomycetota; class Actinomycetes; order Geodermatophilales; family Geodermatophilaceae; genus Modestobacter; species Modestobacter sp. SYSU DS0904. Next base: position 71,089 of record NZ_JBJHAQ010000002.1, read on the forward strand.
GGTGTCCGGTCGTCAGGAGCTTATGCCCGTTGACCCCTGACTCTCTGCTAGCGTCCCGGATGTCAGGAGCGTCCCTCCGTTGACTCCTGACATGGGGGCTGCCGTGCTCGACCGCCGGACCGGACTGCTCGGCCTGCTGCTGGCGGTGCTCTCCGCCGCCGCCTTCGGCACGGCCGGGGTCTTCGCCGCCGGCCTGCTGGACGCCGGCTGGAGCGCCGGGTCCGCCGTCATCGTGCGCGTCGGCCTGGGTGCTCTCGTGCTGACCGTCCCCGCCGTCCTCCAGCTGCGCGGGCGGTGGCACCTGCTGCGGTCCAACGCCGGCGCCGTCCTGGCCTTCGGCGCGCTCGCCGTCGCGCTGCCCCAGCTCGCCTACTTCTCCGCGGTCGCCCGGCTCTCGGTCGGGGTGGCGCTGCTGCTGGAGTACTCCGCCGTCCTGCTCGTGGTGCTGTGGACCTGGGCGCGGCTCGGCCAGCGGCCCAGCGCGGTCACCACCGCCGGGGTGGTCGTCGCGATCACCGGCCTGGTGCTGGTGCTCGACGTGGCCCGGGGTGCCCAGCTCGACCCGATCGGGATCGTCTGGGGGCTGGTGGCCGCGCTGGGCCTGGCCTCCTACTTCATCCTCTCCGCCCGGACCGAGGGCGCCCTCCCACCGCTGGTCAGCGCATGGGCGGGGCTGGGCGTCGGCGCGCTGCTGCTCGGCGCGGCCGCGCTCGTCGGTGTCGTCCCATGGCGGACGACGGTGTCCGACGTCGAGTTCGCCGGGAGGTCGACCAGCTGGCTGGTGCCGGTCCTGGGCCTGTCGCTGATCGCGGCGGCGATCGCCTACGGCACCGGCATCGCCGCCGTCCGCCTCCTGGGCTCGCGGCTCAGCTCCTTGGTGGGGCTCAGCGAGGTGCTGTTCGCGGTGGTGGCCGCCTGGCTGGCGCTGGGGCAACGCCCGGGACCGGTGCAGCTCGTCGGAGGCATCGTCGTCCTGGCCGGGATCGTGCTCGTCCGGCTGGGCGAACGGCCGGCCGAGGAGCCGGCCGACGTCGTCGACCCGGGGCCGGTCGTCGCTCCGGGCCACCCGGTCGCGGTCGAACCGGCCGACCCGTGACGTCGGTGCAGTAGCCCCCCTGCTCGCACGACGGGCCCCGCGTCGGTGAGTGCCCGGATCCGTGGTGTCGTCGACGGCGTGCGGGGTCGGCGGTGGGACGCTTCCGAGCGGTCGTCGGGATGGCGGCCGGTCATGACCGGAGCTCGATGGCGATGGCGTCCTCGTTCGGCACGGGAGACCTCTCCCCGCAGGCTGCCCTGGTCGGCGCCAACCTGCACGTCTCCGTCGGCGGCGAGCAGCGGCGCCACGTCGACCTGGACGCCGCGGCCACCACGCCGGCCTCGGCGGGCGTCGTCCGTGCCGTGCAGGACTTCCTGCCGTGGTACTCCAGCGTCCACCGGGGAGCCGGCGCGAAGTCGCAGTACACCAGCGCCCGGTACGAGCGGGCCCGCGAGAGCCTCGTCCGGTTCGTGGGGGCCGATCCGGCGACGCACGTGGCCCTCTTCCCCGGCAACACCACCGAGGGCCTCAACCTGATCGCCTTCCGGCTGGGGCTGACCCGGGACGACGTCGTCGTCACCACCGCGGTCGAGCACCATGCCAACCTGCTGCCCTGGCGGCGTCATGCGCGGGTGCGGATCGTCGACGTCGACCGGTCCGGGACCTTCGACGTCGACGCCGTGGTCGCCGCTCTCGACGAGCGGCCCACGCCGCGGGTGCTGGCGGTGTCCGGGGCGTCCAACGTCACCGGCTGGATGCCCGACCTGGCCGGGATCGCCGCGGCGGCCCGCGCCCGCGGGGTGCTGGTGGTGGTCGACGGCGCGCAACTGGTGCCGCACCGGCCGGTGGACATGGCTGCGCTCGGGATCGACGCGCTCGCGTGGTCCGGCCACAGGATGTTCGCGCCCTTCGGCGCGGGCGGACTGGTCGTCGACCGTCGGCTGCTCGCCGACGGCGAACCCTTCCTCGTCGGGGGAGGGGCGGTGAAGGCGGTCTCGCACGAGGAGGTCATCTGGGCCGACACCCCCGACCGGGACGACGCGGGCACGCCCAACGTCGTCGGCGTCGTGGCCCTCGCCGCCGCCGCGGAGGAGCTGCTCGCCGCGGCGGGGCGGAACCGGCTCCACGAGGACCTGCTCGTCCGGGCGCTGGACGACGAGCTCGCCACCGCTCCCGGCCTGCGTCGCCTGGGTCCCACCTCCGGCGACCGCCTCCCGGTGGCCGCCTTCGTCATCGACGGGATGCCCCACGGGGAGGTCGCGGAGCGGCTGGCCCGGGAGCACGGCATCGGCGTCCGCAGCGGGTGCTTCTGCGCCCACCCCCACCTCGGCCGGCTGCTCGGACTCACCGCGGACGAGGTCGCGCAGTTCCACGACGACGTCCGGGCGAACCGGGCCGACCGGGTGCCCGGCGCCGTGCGCGCGAGCTGCAGCTCGGCCACCCCACTGGCAGACGTGGCCGCGCTGGGAGAAGCCCTGCGCGCCCTCACCGCGCACCCGGGGGACCAGGTCCGGCGCCGCCCCGCGGCGACGGCCGGCCAGCTGCGCTGAGCGCAGCCGGACCGGGCATCGGCGGGCGCGCGGCCGGCTCAGCGGGTCAGGGCCGCCTCGAGTGCCCGGGCGTCGGCGTCGGACAACCGCACGCCGATCTCCTCCCGCAGCGCCGTCACCGCCTGCGCCGGGGACAGCTGCTCCTCCTCGGCACTGCCGTCCGGCCGCTCCACCCGCCGGGTGACCCCGCGCAGCCGGACGAACGAGTCGTCGTCCTTGCGGATGGCCACCAGCTGCCCGACGAAGGGTGAGGACGGGTGGGTCGCGGTGAAGTGGTTGGCCATCAGCACGTCCGAGGCGTGCACCGGCTCGTCGACCAGGCTGTACAGGCTGGTGGCCCGGTCCCCGGTCTGCTGTTCGACCTGCCAGGTGTTCTCCGGCCCGCCGGCCATCCGGTACCGCCACCCGCCCTGCCGGTGCCAGCCGGCGTCCCCCCAGCGCAGTGGTTCGAGCAGGGCGTTGCCGAACCCGACGTCGGCCAGCCAGTCCCCGTCGTCGCCGCGCACGTGCAGGGCCATGTGGGTGCGGGGGCGGGGGCGGAACTGGTTCCCGCCGACGCGCGCCAGCAGTCGCTGCACCCGGAAGCCGGCCTCCTCGAGGACGGCGGCGAAGAGGGTGGCGTGCTCGTAGCAGTAGCCGCCCCGGCCACCGCCCACGAGCTTCGCCTGGACGCCGGCGAGGTCGACCGCGGGCGAGCGGCCCAGAACGACGTCGACGTTCTCGAAGGCGATGGTGGCCACGTGCGCGCGGTGCAGGGCGTGCAGCGTCGCACCGGTCGCCGCGACCGGACCCGCGTGCCCGATCCGTGCCAGGTAGGCGGCCAGCTGCAGCTCGCCGGTGGCCCACTCCGGCTGCCGGATCGGTCGGCCTGCGTCGGACATCGGCTGGTCCTGCCCTCCTGGCCCGGCGGGCCGGCTGCTCCCGGTGTCGCGCCGGTGCCGCGTGGGTCCCGGGGCACGGCCCGCCGGCACGCGGGGGGTCACTGCCGGCCCGCGACGGGGATGCCTCATGATGGCAGCATCCTGTCGCGCGCCGCGTCCCGTGGCGCCCCGCTCCGGAGGTAGCGCTCTCATGGAGGGACCGGCGCGCGTGGCCACGGGCAAAGCCGGCCGGGCCGCCGCCGCGGAGCTGCCGGCGGCTGTCGAGCGGGCTCGGGGGGCCGGCGTGCCCGACCGCGTGCCGCTGCTCCGGTGTCCCGGTGCGCGCCCGGGAGACCGGTTGCCGGGGCTCCCGGGCCTGCTCGCTGATCAGCGCTCCCGTCCACGACGAGGACGGCCGACGACCGCACCTCACGAAGGGGCGCGGCCGTGACCGGCCCGACCCGGACCCCGGCGGAGTACGCCGAGGCCTACGCGTCCTGGCAGGGCGACAGCGCCGTCCCGGCGGCTGCCACGACCCGGCTCTCGCTCCAGCTGGAGTCGCTGCGCGGCCTGAGCCTGGTGCGCCGGCAGGTGCACCAGTTCCTGCTCTCGTCGCTGGGCATCGGCCGGGACGACGACGTGCCCCCGGTCGTGGAGGACGCCGTGGAGCGGGCTGTCCTGGTGATCGACGAGCTCACCTCGAACGCGCTGCGCCACGGCGCATCACCCTCGAGCCTGCACGTCGGTGACGACGAGGGCCGGTGGATCGTCGTCGTCACCGACGGCGCCCCCGGACGCGCACCCACCCCGGCCAGGGAGCGCGCCGCCGGGGAGGGCGGCTACGGGCTCTACGTGATCGCCGACCTCACCGCCGCACACGGCGTGCACTACGAGCCCGACCGCAAGCTCGTCTGGGCCTGCCTGGTCAAGCCCGGCTGATCGCCACGGCTGGTCCTCGATGACGTCCAGCCCCTGCTCCCGCAGCCGCGCCAGCCTCTCCAGCATCGCCGCCAGCATCGCCGCCAGCGTCGCCGGGTCGTGCCCGGTCCAGTCGTCCACCTCGCCGACGACGCGCAGCGGATCGCGGGTGCGGTAGGACTGCGTCGGGTTCCGGGGGAACCGCTCGTCGGTCACGTTCGGGTCGTCCTCGAAGGGACCCAGGGGCTCCACGACGGAGATGCGCCCCCGCTCGCCGTTCCCGGCCAACGCCGTCGCCAGCTCCGCTCCCCAGGCGGCGGGGTCGAGGAGCGCGGTGGAGTACACGTGGTTCGACACCCGGCCCGCCTGGAAGTCGGACCCCCAGCCGGGGACCAGCTCGGCGCCGACGTCGAGCGCCGCCTTCGTCCCGTGGGAGAAGGGGCCCTCGACGTGCCCGCAGCTCTCGTGGGTCACGGCGACGCGGTCGCCGCTGGTCTCGTCCATGGCCGGCTCCTGTCCAGACGTCGGGGAAGCCCACTCTGCTCCCGCCCCGTTCCAGGAGGGCCACAGCACGCGCTGCGGTCGCGGGCCCCGGACTGCCCTCACCGATCCGTAGCCTGGCGGCGTGCACCTCAGGAGCCGGGACCGCAGGCCGCGGTTCGCCCGCCTGCCCGACCGGGCGCGGAAGGCGATCTCCGGCTCCGGTCCGCCGACGCAGCCCTTCGCGCTGCGCGCCCGCCCGAGCCCGGTCGATGCGACCACCGCACGGGCGGTACTCGGTCTGGCCCTCCGCATCGGGGAGTCGATGATGGCGGTCGGGGCCTCGGCGGCCGATGCGACCGCCTCGGTGCTGCGGGTCGCGGCGGCCTACGGGATGAGCGACTGCCACGTCGACATCACGTTCACGTCCCTGACGGTCAGCTACGACCCCGACGACGTCCCGCCGCTCATGCTGATGCGCATCGTGCGCCCGCGCGGGTTGGACTACACCCGGCTCCAGGGGATCACCGACCTGGCCGCGGCGATCAGGGCAGCGGGCCTGGACCTGGAGGACGCGCACCGCCAGCTGGACGACGTGCTGTCCGCGCCGCACCCCTACCGCCGGCCGATCCACGCCCTCGGCTGGTCGGGCGTGGCCGGCTGCGTCGCCTTCGTGCTCGGTGGTGGCTGGCTGGTGGCGCTGGTCGCGGCGCTCACCACGGCTGTCGTCGAGCTGACGATCCGGGCGCTCGACCGGCGCGGGCTCCCGTCGTTCTTCCAGCAGGCAGCCGGTGCCGCGGTGGCCACCGGGACGGCCGTCCTGCTCGTCGTCTGGGACGTCGACGTCCGCACCTCGATGGTCGTCGCCGCCGGGATCGTGGTGCTCCTGGCCGGCCTGTCCTTCGTGGGCGCGGCCGAGGACGCGATCAGCGGCTTCCCGGTCACCGCCGCGGCGCGGGCCTTCGAGGTGCTGACCTTGACGACGGGCATCGTCGTCGGCATCGCCGCCGTGCTGGACGTGGCGCAGCGGGCGCAGGTCCCGCTGCGCGTGATCGACCCGTCGACGTACACGGCGCCGTTCGCCGTGACGCTGGTCGCGGCGGCGGGGATGGCCGGGTTCTGGGCGCTGGCCTCGCACGCCCGCCCGCACGCCATCGGGGTGGCGACGGTGGCCGGCGCGCTGGCGTGGACGACGGCGTCGGTGGCCGGGGCGCTCGGTGCCGGCGCGGCGGTGGCGAGCGCGGCGGCGGCCGTGGTCGTCGGCTTCTGCGGCGAGTCGCTGACCGATCGGCTGCGGATCCCGCCCCTGCTGGTCGCGGTCTGCGGCATCGTCCCGCTGCTGCCGGGCCTGACCATCTACCGGGGCCTCTTCGCGATCGTCGTGGAGGCGGACGTGTCGCGCGGGGTGAACCTGCTCGTGGGGGCCGCGGCGATCGGCCTGGCGCTCGCCGCCGGCGTGGTGCTGGGCAGGTACTTCGGCCGGCCGCTGGGCGGCCGGGGTGACCGGTTCGACCGCCGGGTGCGGCGCCGGGCGACCAAGCCCAGCTGAGGTCGGCCCCGAGGGGCGGTGAGCAGCGCGGCTGGACCGACATCCGGCGGATGGAGACCGGCGGCCTGACCCGCCGTCGCCGGTCAGGCCGGCGGGCGCGCCCGGGCGGCGAGCAGCTGCTCGCGCAGGACGTCCGCGTGCCCGGCGTGCTGGGCGAGCTCGCCGAGCACCTGCAGGTACAGCGCCCAGACCGGGCGGGTGTCCCGGCCGGTCACCTCGTCGTCGAGGGCGAGCCCGGCCATGGTCTGCCGGGACTCGGCGTACCGGTGCTCATGGGCCGCCCGCACCGGCGCGATCGTGGCGTCCCTGCGGAGCACGAACGACCAGTCGGGGCTGCTGGCCACCCCGAGCTCCCGGGTCGACGCCCCGGTGACCGCCTGGCCGAACCAGACCGCCTCCACGTAGGTGACGTGCTGGAGCAGACCCAGCAGCGTGGTCTTCGAGGGCACGAGCCGGACCCGGGCCTCCTCCTCGGTCACCCCGTCCAGGCTGTCGTGCATCGCGGTGCGGTGGACGTCCAGCCGTTCGTCGAGGCTGCTGCGCAGGTCGTCGGTCCAGCGGGTCACGGTCCCTCCAGGCGGTTCGGGTGGGCCGAGGATCGCCGCGTGGACCGGCGCCTTGCACGGTCTCGTGCAGATCTGCACGCTCGGCCCGTGACCGCGGACGTCCTCACCGGTGTGGGCCGGCGGCTGCGCGCGCTGCGCCGGGCGCAGGGGCTGACGCTCGCCGCGCTCACCACCGAGACCGGGTTGACGGCGAGCACGCTGTCCCGGCTGGAGCCCGGCCGGGTCCACCCGACGCTCGCGCAGCTGCTGCCGCTGGCCCGGGTGCACGGGCTCCCGCTGGACGACCTGGTGGGCGCCCCACGGACCGGTGACCCCCGGCTCCACCTGGTGCCCACGCAGCGCGCCGGGGTGCAGACGGTGCCGCTGGCCCGACGCCCCGGCGGCGTGCAGGTCTACGAGGTGGTGTTCCCGCCGCTGGGCCGGAAGCCCACCCGCGCGTTGCGGTCGCACCCGGGGCACCAGGTGTTCACCGTCCTGGACGGGGCCGTCCGGTTCGTGCTGGGCGATGCGGAGACCACGCTGGGCCCGGGGGAGACGGCCGAGTTCGACGCGCGGGTCCCGCACTGGATCGGCAGCGCCGACCGCCGGCCGGCCGAGCTGCTCATGCTCTTCGGTCCCCAGGGAGAACGGTCACTCCGGCCCGGGGGCGCCCCGGCCCGCTCCTGATCGGACCGTGTGGCGCCGGCGGGCCAGGTGGTGCAGCCCGGCGGTGGGCACGCGTGCGTCAGGCGTCCAGACCCGAGTAGGTCGGCGTCGCTGCCTCACCGTCCCAGGTGACCCGGAACTCGAAGGCAGTCTCCAGGTCGGCGAGGTACTGGTCGGCCTGCTCCTCGGTGATCGTCCCGTCGGCCAGCAGCGTGTCGATCGCCACGCCGTACTTCGCGACCATGCCGTCGATCAGCTCCTGCGGGTCGATGCCGAGGTCCTCGGCGACCTCGGCGAGGCCCTGGCCGGCCTCCATCCGCACGTGCAGCTCGTCGTGGGAGATGCCGAGCACCTCGTCGAGGACGTCCTGCACCGGCTGGTGGCCTCGGTGCAGGTCCAGGCCCGGGTCGCCGTAGGCGTCCTGGATGAGTTCGACCAGCTGCTCCTCGGTGGTCACCGAGGAGACGTCGACCGACCCGCCGGGGCCGCCCTGGCCGCCGGCGGGCATCCCACCGCCGCCGAACTCGGTCGTGTCGGTCGTGGACGTCGACGAGTCGGTGCTGCTGATGGAGGTGCTGGCCGTGGTGGCGCTGTCGGTGGTGCCGCAGGCGGCCAGCGGGAGGGCCAGGGAGATGGAGAGGGCCAGGGCGGCGACGGTCCTGCGGATCTGCACGGGAACTCCTGCGGGTCGGGGTCGTCGGGGGACGACCCGGGTGGTGTGGGAACCACGCTGGACCGGGCGGCTCGGTGTGCTCGATGTGCCTGCTGTGCGTTCCCTGAGTCCCGCCTGGACGGTCCACACGTCGTCCTCAGCCCGGGCACAGCCGGCCCGGTCACGGTCGACGTCATGACGACGCGCCGCACCCGCGCCCTGCCCTCTCGTGTCATGGCCGCCACCGCGCTCACCGGTGTGCTGGCCGGAGGCCTGACCATGGTCACCGCCGGCACGGCCCAGGCGCACAGCCTCACCAGCAGCACGCTGGCCGTCCGGGTTGGCGAGGAGCAGGTCGAGGCGACGGTCTCCGTTGCGGCCGACACCCTCGACGCGGCGCTCGGCGGCGCGGCCACCGACGCGGACGTGGCCGGCTACCTCGCCGAGCACCTGGCGGTCACCGGCAGCGACGGCAGCGCGTGGTCGGAGACGTGGTCCGCCGTCACCCGGGAGACGGTCGAGGGCATCGAGTCCTACCGGGTGGACGTGGTGCTGGACACCAGCGGCGCCGACCCCTCGTCGTTCACGCTGGCCTACGACGGCGTCATCGAGGCCGACGCGTCCCACGAGGCGGTGGTCGTGCTCACCGACGCCGCCGGGGACATCTCCACCGCGGGCGTGCTCACCGCCGCCGACGACAGCCTCGTCGTCGGCGACACCGCCAGCACCGGGCTGGCCGACATGGTCGGGTACGGGCTGCACCACGTGCTCGAGGGCGCGGACCACCAGCTGTTCCTGCTCACCCTGCTGCTGGTCGCCCCGGTGGTCGCCGTGGCCGGCCACTGGCACCGGCGGGACGGCGCCCGGCCGACCCTGCGCTCGGTGCTGGCGGTGGTCACCGCCTTCACCGTCGGGCACTCGCTGACCCTGCTGGCCTCGGCGCTGGGCTGGGTGACCGCGCCGAGCGCACCGGTCGAGGTGCTCATCGCCGTCTCGGTCGGCGTCGCCGCGGTGCACGCGCTGCGCCCGCTGGCCCGTCGCGGCGAGGTGCTGGTGGCCGGTGGCTTCGGCCTGGTGCACGGGCTCGCCTTCGCCGGCATCCTCACCGACCTGGGGCTGGCGGGGGTCACTTCGGTGCCCGCGCTGCTGGCGTTCAACGTCGGCGTCGAGCTGGCCCAGCTGCTCACCGTCGCGCTGGTCTTCCCCTCGCTGTACCTGCTGTCCCGCACCGGCTGGTACCCGCGGGTCCGCATCACCGGGGCGCTGATCGCGCTGGTCGCGGCGACGACCTGGGCGCTGGACCGGCTCGGCTGGCTGGCCGATCCGCTGGCCGGCGTGGAGGAGGCGTTGGTGGCCCGCTCGTGGTGGGTCGTCGGCGGTCTGGCCGGCCTGGCCGTGGCCGGGTGGGCGACGGACCGGCCGACCGCCCGCGCGGGGACCGACCCGACGCGGGTGCGCTCCAAGGTGTCCGCCCGCTCCCGGTGAGGGCGGACCGGGCCGCGCCGGGCAGCTGGTCCCGCCGAGGTGCTGCCGACGCCAGGCCCGGTCACCCGGCCCGGTGGGGGGAGACTGAGAGTGTGGGGGAGCGAGCAGCGCGACCGTCGGGGGCCACCGGCCGTCCCGCTGCCACCAGTCCGCACGAGTTGGCTGCCGTGGCTCAGCGGTTGTTCCTCGAGGTGGGGTTCGAGGAGACCAGCATCGACGACATCGCGCGCGCCGCCGGCATCGGCCGGCGCACCTTCTTCCGCTACTTCGGGAGCAAGGCCGACGTGCTCTTCGTGGAATCCCCGACCGAGCTGGCCGGGCTCCGGCGAGGGCTGGCCGCCGCGGACCCCGACGAGCCCTGCCAGGCCGTGGTGACCCGCGCCGTCCTGGCGGCCCTGCACCACCCACCGCAGGACCGTGAGTGGGCGTTGCAGCGCGCCCAGCTGGTCCTCGGTGTGCCCGCCCTGGCCGCGCACACCGCGGTGGTCTTCTCGCAGTGGTGCCGGGCGGTGACCGAGTACGCCAGGACGCGCCCGTGCGAGGACCCCTACTACGCGGAGGCCCTCGGGCACGCGGTGGTGGCGGCGGCGGTCGCCGCCCACGCGCACTGGATCGCACACCCGGAGACCGAGCTGGCCGATGCGCTCCGGGGCATGCTGGGCCTGCTGCTGCCTGCAGAGCCGCCCGGTCGCTGACCGACGGCGTCGGCCCGGTGTCCGGCGGGACGATGCCGCTTTGCGTCGTGCATTGCCTTTCGGCACCGAGTGCCACTAGCGTCGGCGCCCTCTCGTCCGTGACCCAGATCACCCGGAGGCGCTGTGCTCGAGACGGCCAGGACCACCTCGTCGCGCGGACCGGGCGACGGGCGGCCCGGGGTGTGAGCGCACCTGGGCCGGACGAGCGGCGGTCGGACGGCGACTGCCCCTGAACTCGGCGCCCGACCGGGGTGCCGGGGATCGATCCCCCGCCGCACGCGGCGAGAGACCGGATCCGAGACGACGACGTCGGAGGAGAAGGACGCATGGGCAAGCTCGAGGGAAAGGTCGTCTTCATCACCGGCGCGGCGCGCGGTCAGGGCCGCAGCCACGCCGTACGGCTCGCGCAGGAGGGCGCCGACATCATCGCGGTCGACCACCTGCAGGACCTGGCCTCGGTCGGCTATCCGCAGGCCACGCAGGACGACATGGACGAGACCGTGCGCCAGGTCGAGGCGCTGGACCGCCGGATCGTCGCGACCCGGGCCGACGTGCGGGACACCGCGGCGCTGGGGGCCGCCGTCGACGAGGGGGTGGCGGAGCTCGGCCGGCTCGACATCGTGCTGGCCAACGCCGGCATCGCCAGCTTCGCGCCGGTCGAGGAGCTGACCGACGAGATGTGGGACGAGATGATCGGGGTCAACCTGACCGGCGTCTTCAAGACGGTGCGGGCCGCGGTGCCGCACATCCGCGCCGGTGGCCGCGGCGGGGCGATCGTGCTCACCAGTTCCACGGCCGGCATCAAGGGGCTGGCCAACCTGGCGCACTACGTGGCGGCGAAGCACGGGGTCGTCGGGATGATGAAGACCCTGGCCAACGAGCTCGCCCCGGACATGATCCGGGTCAACTCGGTGCACCCGACGTCCGTGGACACCGACATGATCCACAACCCGGAGACCTACGGCCTGTTCCGGCCGGACAAGCCCAAGTCCGAGGTGACCCGGGAAGAGGCCGCCGAGTCGTTCCGGACGATGAACGCGCTGCCGGTCGAGTGGGTCGAGCCCGTGGACATCAGCAACGCGATCCTCTTCCTGGTCAGCGACGAGGGCCGGTACGTCACCGGGGTCCAGCTGCCGATCGACGCCGGGGCGGTGGGCAAGTGACCGGCCGGGTCGAGGGCAAGGTCGCCTTCATCACCGGTGCGGCGCGCAGCCAGGGCCGCAGCCACGCGCTGCGGCTGGCCCAGGAGGGTGCCGACATCATCGCCGTCGACATCGCCGGCCCGGTGGAGTCGATACAGATGTACCCGCCGGCCACCGATGAGGACCTGGCCGAGACGGTTCGCCAGGTGGAGGCGCTGGACCGGCGGATCGTCGCCACCAAGGCGGACGTCCGGGACACCGCTGCGCTGCGGGCGGCCGTGGACGATGGCGTCTCCCAGCTCGGCCGGCTGGACATCGTGCTGGGCAACGCCGGGGTGTTCGAGATCCAGCCGGCGCTCGAGCTCACCGACGACGCCTGGCGGGAGATGATCGACATCAACCTGACCGGCGTCTGGAACACCTGCAAGGTCGCCCTGCCGCACCTGATCGAGGGCGGCCGGGGCGGGGCGATCGTGCTCACCAGCTCCACCGCCGGCCTCAAGGGGACGCCGAACACGATCCACTACACGGCGGCCAAGCACGGGGTCGTGGGCATCATGCGCACCCTGGCCAACGAGTTCGCCCAGCACTCGATCCGGGTCAACACGGTGCACCCGACCGGGGTGGACACGGTGATGATCCAGAACGAGAAGACCTGGGGGCTGTTCGCGCCCGACGACCCGGCACCCAGCCGGGCCAAGGCCGAGCCGATCTTCGCCTCGACCAACGCCCTGCCCGTGCCGTGGGTGGAGCCGGTGGACATCTCCAACGCCATCCTGTTCCTCGTCTCCGACGAGGCGCGCTACATCACCGGCGTGACCCTCCCGGTCGACGCCGGCTACACCGTCAAGTGAGTCGTCGCCGGGCGGCGGCGACGCCGCCCGGCGACGACGGGACCGAGGGGTGCATGGGCAGGAACGAGGACGACCCGCTGGTGACCGGCCGCCGGGTCACCGGCGACGACGGGGCCGCGGTCCGCGCCGTGCGCCGTCGGGTGGTCGGCCACCTGGTGGGCCGGGAGCGCGAGCTGGACCTGCTGCTGGCCGCGGTGGCCGCCGGGCGGGACGTCCTGCTGGAAGGGCCGCCGGGCACGTCGAAGTCCACCCTGCTGCGGTCGATCACCGTCGAGTGGGGCATCCCGCTGGTGTTCGTCGAGGGCAACGCGGACCTGACGCCGACCCGGTTGGTCGGCCACCACGACCCGGCCCGGGTGCTGCGTGAGGACTACTCCCCGGACAACTTCGTGCCCGGCCCGCTGGTCGAGGCGATGCGTTCCGGCGGCTTCCTGTACGTGGAGGAGTTCAACCGCGCACCCGAGGACACGCTGAACACGTTGCTCACCGCGATGGCCGAGCGGCGGATCGCGATCCCGCGGGTCGGGACGGTGGTCGCGGAGCCCAGCTTCCGGGTGATCGCCTCGATGAACCCCTACGACAACGTGGGCACGACCCGGCTGTCCAGCTCGGTGCACGACCGGCTCTGCCGGCTGGCGATCGGCTACCAGGACGCCGAGGCCGAGCGCGGCATCGTGGGCCGCCGCACCGGCGTCGAGTCGCCCCGGCTGGTCGCCGACGCGGTGGCGCTCACCCGGGCCACCCGCGATCGGGACGACGTCCGGCAGGGCAGCAGCGTCCGCGGCGCCATCGACACCGCGCTGGTCGCGGCCCAGCTGGCCGCGATGCGTGGGGTGTCGCTGCCCGACGAGCCGTCGATCGCCCCGCCCCGCGGGCTGCCGGAGGAGTACACCGCCGTCGTGCTGGACGCCGTGCTGCTGGCGCTGTCCGGCCGGGTCCTCCTCGACGAGACGCTGGAGACCACGCCGGAGGCGGTGCTGCGGGAGATCTGGGAGGACCACTTCCTGCTGCGACCGGCGGCGGCCGCCCCTGGTTGAAGAGCCGTCGAGGCCGACGCCCCGATCACCCGCCGGGACCGTGCCGGAGCGGCCCGGGGCATGCGACCGCTGCGCCGCAAGCCCAAGCAGCTGACCGATCAGCCCTCGCTGTACGAGCCGGCCCGGGGTGGCGGCGGGCTGGCGTTGTCCTCAGGAGACCGCCGTCGGACCCAGCCTGGTCCGTCCCGACCGGGCGGCACGGCGTCGGGGACGACGGACGAGCCGGCCGACCTGATCCCGCTCACCGACCTGACCACCGAGAGCACGCTGGACCAGCTCACCCGACGCCGTGCCCGGGAGATCGCGCGGCGGCTGTCGGTCCCGCGCCCGCCCCGGGACCGGCGGGCCGGGCACGGGGTCGGGGAGCTCACCAGCACCCCGTGGAGCGGGGGGTCCGACGAGCTCGACCTGGAGCGGACGCTGGAGGCGATCGCCGGCGAGCCGTACCCGGAGGCCACCGACGTCGTCGTCCGGGAGCGGGTCCGCCAGCAGCGCTCGGTGGTGCTGGTCGTCGACGTCTCGGGGTCGATGAAGGGCGAGCGGGTCCGGACGGCGGCCGCGACGGTGGGCGCGCTGGCCGGGGAGCTCGCCCGCGACTCCCTCGCGGTGGTCGCGTTCTGGTCCGACGCTGCGGTGCTGGTGCGACGCGGAGAGCAGGTGGCGCCGCTTGCCGTCCTGGATCTGCTGCTCCGGGTCCCCACCCAGGGGCTCACCAACGTGACCTTCGCCCTGGAGACGGCGGCGCGGCAGCTGGTCGGGGTGCCACCGCGCGACGCCCGGGTGCTGCTGCTGTCCGACTGCGTGCACAACGCCGGGCCGGACCCGCGGGCGACCGCGGCCCGGCTGCCCCGGCTGGACGTCCTGCTGGACACCTCCGGCGAGGTGGACCTGGAACTGGGGCGCGAGCTCGCCCGGGCCGGCCGCGGCCGGGTCAGGCCGGTCCGCGACCACCGCGACGCCGCCGCGGCCCTGACGGCGGTCTTCGCCGACTGAGCGGCCCGTCCCGGGACGTGGGCCGCTGCGGGCCGCCCCGACCGACCGGCCGGCCGGGGAGCCGGCCGGTCAGCGGATCAGCCCAGGTCGGTGCGGGCGTCGGAGAGGTACTCGCGCACCGCGGACTCGGGGACCCGGAAGGACCGGCCGACGCGCACCGCGGCCAGCTCGCCGCCGTGCACGAGGCGGTAGACGGTCATCTTCGACACGCGCATGATCGCCGCCACCTCGGCCACGGTCAGGAACGCGGCCACCGGGCGCGGCGCCGGGCGCTCCTGCACGGGGCGGGCGGCCATCGGCTGGGCCGGCGCCGGGCGCATCGCCGGGCGCATCGCCGGGCGCGGGCCGGGCACCACGGGGCGGGCGTAGCGCTGCTGGGCGTGGGCGACCGGACGGGACAGAGCCGGAGCGGGGGAGCGCTGGGGCAGGGACACGGGGTTCCTCTCGATGGCGGTTCACGGACCGGGCTGCCACTCGTCGCTGGCAACGCTGCGCGTCCGTGCTGGGACCGACAGTAGGGGCATCAGGGGCGGGATGGGCAAGAAATGTGCAACGAGACGAACTGTTCCCGTTCGTCAGGTGTTGTCCGTGCGCCCCGGAAGCCCCGCGTGACGGGCGAGAACGGTGTGGCGACGCCGGCGGCGGGTGCCTGGTGCACCGACGCGTGCGCACCCGGTCTTCCGGGGGCCGGAGCCCGGCAACCGCGGTCCCGGTCCGCGTGTGATGCTCTGCGCGAGCTCGCTCTTCTCTGCAACGACGCGGAAGACCAGAGGTGCCGACGTGACGCGTGGACAACCGGGTGGCCACGGCCTTGATGCCGATGGCTCGGGCCGGGGTGCCCGGTGACCGGTCTCGCCCCGGCCGCCGCGGACCGCGACGAGGAGACCACCGTCCCGGTGTTCTTCCTGTCCGACAGCACCGGGATCAGTGCGGAGACGATGGGCAACGCGCTGCTGATCCAGTTCCCCGACGTGCACTTCGAGCGCACGCTGATCCCGTTCATCTCGACGGTCGAGATGGCCCGGGAGGTCGTCGCCCAGCTCGACGAGGTGATGGCCGGCCCGGTCGCTCCGCTGGTGTTCACCACCGCGGCGGTCGACGAGGTCCGCGAGGAACTGCTGAAGACCAGGGCCCCGATCATCGACTTCTTCGGCATCCACATGCGCATGGTCGAGGAGCAGCTGGGCGCCCGCGGGCTGCGGGAAGCGCGGCGGCTGCACGGGGTCGGCGACGTCCGGCGCTACAACGACCGGATGGCGGCGATCGAGTTCGCCATCGAGCACGACGACGGCCTGAGCCCCCGCGGGCTGGACCGGGCCGACGTCGTCCTGCTGGCGCCGTCCCGCTGCGGGAAGACGCCGACCGCGATGTACCTCGCGCTCCAGCACGGCCTGTTCGTGGCCAACTACCCGCTGGTCGACGAGGACCTGGAGACCACCGACCTGCCCCGCCCCGTGCGGGACCTGCACGAGCGGTGCTTCGGGCTCACCACCACGGTCGCCCGGCTCAGCCGGGTCCGCCAGGAGCGGCGCCCGGACTCGCGCTACGCCTCGGAGGACCAGTGCCGCTTCGAGCTGCGCCGGGCGACGGCGATGTACGAGACCCACTCCCTGCCCACGGTGGACACCTCGGCGGCCTCCGTCGAGGAGATCGCCGCCGTGGTGATCCAGACCCTGGCCCGGCAGCGGCGCTCCGCCGGTCGGTCCACCACGCACCGAGACCTGCGACGACGAGGGAACAGCTGATGAGCACCGACACCGGAGCCGAGACGACCACGCCGACCGACGCCGACAACGTCCGGTGGTTCGCCGAGCTGGGGCTCGGTGACCTGGAGGTCGTGGGCGGGAAAAACGCCTCGCTGGGCGAGATGATCTCCCACCTCGCCGACGCCGGGGTCAGCGTCCCCGACGGCTTCGCCACCACGGCCGCGGCCTACCAGCGCTTCCTCGGCGACACCGGGCTGGCCGCCCGGATCGCCGAGCAGCTGCGCACGCTGGACACCGACGACGTCCGCGCGCTGTCCGCCGCCGGCAAGGAGATCCGCCGGGCGGTCGTCGAGCAGCCGTTCCCGCCGGCGCTGGAGGCCGACATCCGCACGGCGTACGCGAAGCTCGCCGGGGACGACGCCGAGGCCTCCTTCGCGGTGCGCTCCAGCGCCACCGCCGAGGACCTGCCCGACGCCTCCTTCGCCGGCCAGCAGGAGACCTTCCTCAACGTGCGCGGCATCGACGCGGTGCTGCAGGCGGTCCGGGAGGTCTACGCCTCGCTGTACAACGACCGGGCCATCGCCTACCGCGTGCACCACGGCTTCGACCACGAGTCGGTGTCGCTGTCGGCGGGCGTGCAGCGGATGGTGCGCTCGGACGTCGGTGCGTCGGGCGTGCTGTTCACCATGGACACCGAGTCCGGCTTCCGGGACGCGGTCTTCGTCACCTCGGCGTACGGGCTGGGGGAGGGCGTGGTGCAGGGGGCGGTCAACCCCGACGAGTTCTACGTCTACAAGCCGGCGCTGCGGGCCGGGCGCGCGGCCATCCTCAAGCGCGGGGTGGGGGAGAAGGCCACCAAGATGGTCTACACCGAGCACGCCGAGGTCGGCCGGACGACGGAGTTCGTCGACGTCGACCCCGCCGACCGCCGGAAGCTGTCCCTCACCGACGACGAGGTCCTCGAGCTGGCCCGCCAGGCGCTGAACATCGAGGAGCACTACGGCCGGCCGATGGACATCGAGTGGGGCAAGGACGGCCACACCGGGCAGATCTACATCCTGCAGGCGCGCCCGGAGACGGTGCAGTCCCGCTCGGGGAACACCACCGCGCGCTACCGGCTGACCGGCACCGGGGAGGTGCTGGTCGAGGGGCGGGCGATCGGGCAGAAGATCGGCGCCGGCGCGGTCCGGGTGCTCAGCGACATCGACGAGATGGACTCCTTCACCCCCGGCGACGTGCTGGTCGCCGACATGACCGACCCGGACTGGGAACCGATCATGAAGCGGGCCTCGGCGATCGTCACCAACCGCGGCGGGCGGACCTGCCACGCGGCGATCATCGCCCGCGAGCTCGGCATCCCCGCCGTCGTCGGCACCGGCACCGCCACCCGGGCGCTGTCCGACGGCGACCCGGTCACCGTCTCCTGCGCCGAGGGCGACACCGGCCTGGTGTACGCCGGCGAGGTGGGCTTCGAGGTCGCCGAGACCGAGCTGGACGCCATGCCGGAGATCCCCACCAAGATCATGATGAACGTGGGGACGCCGGAGCAGGCCTTCGCGTTCTCCCGGCTGCCGAACGCCGGGGTCGGGCTGGCCCGGCTGGAGTTCATCATCAACCGGCAGATCGGCATCCACCCCCGCGCGCTGCTGGAGCTGGACACCCTCGACGCCCCGCTGAAGGCGCAGATCACCGAGCGGATCGCGGCCTACCCCTCGGCCCGGGACTTCTTCGTGCAGCGGGTCGCCGAGGGGATCTCGATGATCGCCGCGGCGTTCGCGCCGGAGCCGGTGATCGTGCGGATGAGCGACTTCAAGTCCAACGAGTACGCCAACCTGCTCGGTGGTGAGGCCTACGAGCCACACGAGGAGAACCCGATGCTCGGCTACCGCGGGGCGTCGCGGTACCTGTCGGCCGACTTCGCCGACTGCTTCGCGATGGAGTGCGAGGCGCTGCGGTACGTGCGCGACGAGATGGGGCTGACCAACGTCAAGATCATGATCCCGTTCGTCCGGACGGTCGCCGAGATCGAGGGCGTGGTCGAGCTGCTCGCCAGCCACGGGCTCCGCCGCGGGGAGAACGACCTGTCGGTGGTGATGATGTGCGAGCTGCCCTCCAACGCGCTGCTGGCCGGGGAGTTCCTCGAGCACGTCGACGGGTTCTCCATCGGCTCCAACGACATGACCCAGCTGGTGCTCGGGCTCGACCGCGACTCCAGCCTGGTGGCCGGCAGCTTCGACGAGCGCAACCCCGCCGTCCTCGCCGTGCTGGAGATGGCGATCAAGGCCTGCCTGGAGCGCGGCAAGTACGTCGGCATCTGCGGTCAGGGCCCCAGCGACCACCCCGACCTGGCCGAGTGGCTGGTGGCGCAGGGGATCGAGTCGATGTCGCTGAACCCGGACACCGTCGTCGACACCTGGCTGCACCTCGCCAAGAGCAGCGGCACGACCGCCCGCCCGGCCTGACCCGGGGCCCGCTGACGGCGGCGCGCGTCAGCCGCGCTTCGCGCGCCGCTGCAGCCGGGCGGCCAGCCGCGGGTAGGTGGCCGGGAGGAGCCGGACCAGCAGGTCGACGACCTTCGCGTCGTTGCCCACCAGCACCCGCGGTCGCCCCGCCTCGACGCCGGCCACGATGATCCGGGCGGCCTGCTCGGGCGGCATCCGCAGCAGCTTCTCGTTGTAGGTGCGCATCCGCGCCTCGTCCTCCGGCGTCACCGCACCGGCTGCCCGGGAGTGCTCCAGTGCCGCCGTCGCGATGTTCGTGCGCACGCCGCCGGGGTGCACCACGGTCACCTGCACCGGGTGCCCGGCCAGCAGCATCTCGGTGCGCAGCGCCTCGGTGAACCCGCGGACGGCGAACTTGCTAGCGCTGTAGGCGTTGATCGACGCCTGGGCCATGATCCCGTTCAGGCTGGACACGTTGACCACGTGCCCGTCGCCGGAGGCGATCAGGTGGGGGAGGAAGGCCTTCGTGCCGTGCAGGACGCCGAACAGGTTGATCCCCAGGATGCGGTCGTAGTCCGCCCAGTCGCTGTCCAGCACCGTCGTCCCGCCCGCCACCCCGGCGTTGTTGTAGACCTGGTGGACGACGCCGAAGTGCTCGGCCACGGTGGCCGCGTACGCCAGCACCGCGTCGCGGTCGGCGACGTCGAGCCGGGCGCGATGCACCTCGGCGCCCAGCGCCCGGACCCGGGCGGCGGTCTCGGCCGCGCGCCCCTCGTCCACGTCGGAGACCGCCACCCGCGCCCCGCGCCGGGCCAGCTCGAACGCCAGTTGCCGGCCGATGCCCGACCCCGCGCCGGTGACGACGGCGACCTTGCCCTGCACGCTGCTCATCGGTCGTCTCCTGCCGGGGCGCCGGTGCCGCGCACGAGGTCGGTGGTCAGGTCGACGAGCCGGTCGACGACGCCGGGCGCCAGGTGGTGCCCCATCCCGGCGATCTCGACGTGCCGGGCGCCGGGGACGGCTGCCGCGGTGGCCCGGCCGCCGGTCGGGTGCACCATCCGGTCGGCCGAACCGTGCACCACCAGCGTGGGTGCCGTGATCCGCCGGCACTCCGCCGTCCGGTCCCCGGAGGCCTGGATGGCACTGATCTGCCGCGGCACCCCGGCGCGGGCGCGCGCACCGCCGCCCCGTTCCCACAGCCCCAGCGCCCAGGCGCGCTCGAGGTCGTCGTCGGGCACCAGGGTCGGGGAGCCGATGTGCCGGAGCAGGTCGAGGTGCCGCTCGACCGACTCCTCCACCGTGCGGACCGGGGCCTTGGCCAGCCGCAGCAGCGTCGAGCGGGCCGGCTGACCGACCCGCCGGTCGCCGGTGCTGGAGAAGATCGACGTGAGGCTGGCGACCCGGTCCGGGTGCCGGGCGGCGAGCGTCTGGGCGATCATCCCGCCCATCGACATGCCCACCAGGTGCACCCGGTCGATGCCCAGGTGGTCGAGCAGCCCGTGGGTGTCCGCCGCCATGTCGCCCAGGTCGTAGCAGCCGGGGCGGGGCCGGGCCAGCAGCTGGCGGAGCCGGCCCGGGGGTGGGGTGTCGATCCGGCTGGAGCGGCCGATGTCGCGGTTGTCGAACCGGACGACCCGGAACCCGCGGGCCACGAAGCCGTCGACCATCCGCTGCGGCCAGGCGGTCAGGTCGACGCCGAGGCCGGCGACGAGCAGCAGCGGGGCGCCGTCGTCCGGGCCCTCGACGCGGAAGCAGATCCGCGGGCCGGCGGGCAGGTCGACGAACCGGTCCGGATCCGGGTCGCTCACGCGGCCACCTGCTGAGCCGCCCCGCTGCGGGTGAACACCAGCTCCGGGTCCACGACGCTGTCGGCCCGCAGCAGCTTCACGTCGGCCCGGTAGTCCATCGAGGTCAGCCACGGCATCCGGTCACCCTGCCGCGGCAGCTGGTCGACCGCGCGCTGGACGTAGCCGGCCGCGAAGTCCAGGAACGGCCGGGTCGGCATGTCCGGGTCCCGCGGTTCGGGGCGGGCGCTGTCGTACCCGTGCGCGTCGAGGTGGGCGAGCAACCGGGTGAAGTGCTCGCAGAGCAGCCCGATCTTCAGCGTCCAGGAGCTGTTGGTGTAGCCCACCGCGAAGGCCAGGTTCGGCACGCCGGAGAGCATCATCCCCTTGTAGGCGATGGTGTCGGGCAGGTGCACCGGGCGGCCGTCGACGGTGAGCTCCACCCCGCCGAACGCCTGCAGGTTCAGCCCGGTGGCGGTGACGATCACGTCGGCCGGCAGCTCCCGGCCCGACGCCAGCAGCACCCCGGACTCGGTGAAGGTGGCGATCCGGTCGGTGACCACCTCCGCCGTCCCCTCCCGGATGGCCCGGAACAGGTCGCCGTCCGGCACGGCGCACAGCCGCTGGTCCCACGGGCCGTAGGGCGGGTTGAAGTGCTCGTCGACCGGAAAGCCGGCCGGCAGCTGCCGGGTGTTGACCCAGCGGATGATCTTCCGCGCGCGGTCGGGGTGCCGCTGGCAGAACTGCCACACCAGCCGGCCCTTGGCGATGTTCGCGCGCCGGATCAGCGGATGGGCGCGCTCCTCGCCCAGCACCCGGCGCAGCCGGTTGGCCAGCCGGTCCTCGGCCGGCACCGGCATGACGTAGCTGGGCGTGCGCTGCAGCATGGTCACGTGCTCGGCCGTCTCCGCCAGCGCCGGGACGAGGGTGACCGCGGTGGCGCCGCTGCCGATGACGACGACCCGCTTGCCCGCGGTGTCGAGGTCCTCGGGCCAGTGCTGCGGGTGCACGATCCGGCCGCCGAACCGCTCGCGCCCGGCGAAGTGCGGGGTGTACCCCTCGTCGTAGCGGTAGTAGCCGCCGGCGCAGAACAGCCAGCCGCAGGTCAGCGTCCTCCGGTCGCCGGTGTCGGTGTGCTCGACCTCGACGGTCCACCGGGCCTGCTCCGACGACCACGCGGCGGCCACGACCCGGGAGTGCAGCCGCACGCGGCGGTCGATGCCGTGCTCGGCGGCGGTGCCGCGCAGGTAGTCGAGGATCCGGTCGGCGCCGGCGATGGACCGCGGGTCGCGCCACGGCGCGAACTCGTAGCCGAAGGTGTGCAGGTCGGAGTCCGAGCGGATGCCCGGATAGCGGAACAGGTCCCAGGTGCCGCCGGTCGCGCCGCGTGCCTCCAGCAACGCGACGCTGCGCCGCGGGTGGTCGCGCTGCAGGTAGTAGGCGGCGCCGATGCCGGAGATGCCGGCACCGACGATCAGCACGTCGAGGTGCTCGACCGCACTCGGGGTGGTCATGGTCGCTCCAGGGTCGGGCGGGTACCGCCCCCGACTGTGCGCGATGGCGGCCCTCGGTGCCAGGCCGAGCCGACCGCCGCGCGCGCCACCGGGGCCCGGCCCGCGGAGGTCCGGTGATCGGGCGCGCGATGATGGGACCTCGGTACGGCGTGAGGAGGTCGACGTGGACCCAGGGCGCGAGCAGGACGCTGCCCGGTCGGCGGGCGGCTGGGCGGAGCGGCTCGTCGAGCACAGTTCCCAGGGGCTGGCGGTGATCGACGCCCGCGGCGTCTTCCAGGCGGCCAACCCGACCGGCGCCGCGCTCTTCGGCGCCACCCCGGCGACCATCGGCGGACACCCCTCGCCGTTCCGTCCGCCCGGGCGACCTGCCGGGCCGGCGGCGGAGCTGACCGCCGCATGGGACCCCGGGCGGGGGCCGCGGCGCGAGTTCTCCTACCTGCTCGACCCGGTGCCGGGGGAGGACCACTGGGTGGTCTCCTTCCGGGACGTCACCGATGCCCGGGTGCACCAGCGCCGGCTCGCCGCGATCGCCGCGGTGGCCTCGGAGGTGGCCGCCAAGCGCTCGCTGTCGTCGACCGCGGAGGCGCTGGCGCACGAGGTGCTGCGCGCCGACGGCCTGGCCGGGGTGCAGATCCTGACCCTGGACGCCGACCGGGACCGGCTGCACGTGCTGGGCGCCGCCGGCTTCGGCCGGGAGCCGGACTTCTTCGACAAGCTCATTGCCTGCCGTGACCGGGGCGCCCGGCTGCGGATGCTGGACGCGCTGAGCACCGGGGCGCCCGTGGTCGTGCCGCACCGGTACGAGGAGTCGACCGAGGACCCGGCCTGGGAGCCGCTGTGGGAGTTCCTCCGGCACCCGCGGTGGGACACCTTCGTCAGCGTGCCGATGCTCACCCGCGGCCGGCCGACCGGCGTGATCAACGCGTTCTACGCCCCCGACCGGGCGGTGGGTGACACCGAGCTCGGCTTCCTGGTCGCCATGGCCGAGCAGGCGGCGATGGCGGTCGACCAGGCCGCCCTGGTGGAGCGGGAGGGTGAGGTCGCCCGCCGGGAGGAACGGCAGCGGCTGGCGCACGACCTGCACGACTCCGTGGTGCAGCAGGTGTTCTCGATGATGATGCAGGCCACCTCCCTGGGCGTGCTGGTCCGCCGGGGGCTGCCACCGCCTCCGGAGCGGGTCGCCCAGGTCGCCGACGAGCTGGCCGCCGTCGGCGAGGACGTGCTGGCGGACCTGCGCGGCATGGTCGGGGAGCTGCGCCCGGTCGCGACCGCGGGGCGGGGGCTGGAGTCCGCGCTGCGCGCCCTGTGCGAGACGACCGCGGCCCGCACCGGGCTCCAGGTCCGGCTCGACGTCGACGATCCGGCCGGGGTCGCGGGCCGGCTCGGCCCGGACCTGGTGGAGGACGTGTACCGGGTGCTGGCGGAGGCGGTGCACAACAGCGTCAAGCACGCCGCGGCGACCCGGATCGACATCGCGGTGGGGCTCGCCGGGGACCCCGCGGCCCGCTCGGTGGCCGGCAGTGGCCGTCCCGCGGTACGCGCGACGGTCACCGACGACGGGCGGGGACTGCCCGCGGCGACGGGCCGCGCCGACGGGGACGCCGACGGGGGCGCCGACGGGGGCGCCGACGGGGATCAGGGGTCCGCGCCCGGCTACGGCATGACGGCGATGCGCGACCGCGCGCGGAGATGGGGAGGTCAGGTGCAGGTGGAGGACGTCGAGGGGAGCGGCACCCGGGTGCGGCTGACGGTGCCGGCGGCGGTGCCGGTGCCGGTGCCCCCGGCCGACCGATGGGCGGCCGGACGATGACGGCGCCGACGTCGCTGCGCGTGCTGGTGGTCGACGACCACGCGGTCCTGCGCCGCGGGGTCGTCGCCTACCTGGAGGCGCTCGCGGACGTGGAGGTCGCCGGGGAGGCCGCCGACGGCGCCGCCGCGCTGGTGGTGCTCGACGAGCTGGCCGGCGCCCGGGCGCTGCCCGACGTCGTGCTCATGGACCTGGTGATGCCCGGGATGGACGGCGTCGCGGCGACCGCTGAGATCGTGCGGCGCTTCCCCGGCGTGAAGGTGGTCGTGCTGACCAGCTTCGGGGAGAGCGAGCGGGTGCACGCCGCGCTCGACGCCGGGGCATCGGGCTACCTGCTCAAGGACGCCGGCCCGGCCGAGGTCGACGGCGCCCTGCGGGCCGCGGTGGCGGACGAGGTGTTCCTCGACGCCGCCGTCACCCGCCGGCTCACCCAGCGGCTGCGGGCGCCGGAGAACGGCCTCGGGCGGCTGACCGCGCGCGAGCGGGAGGTGCTCGTGCTCGTGGGGCAGGGTCGGTCGAACCAGCAGATCGCCGACGTGCTGGTCATCAGCGAGCGCACCGCCCGCACGCACGTCAGCCACCTGCTGCACAAGCTCGACGTGACCTCCCGGACCCAGGCGGCGCTGCTCGCCGTCCGGGAGGGGCTCGTGGAGCCGAACCGGGGGTGAGCCGGGCAGGGCCCCCGGTGCGGTGGGGAAGTCCTGACCGGGTGCCCCGCAGCCGCCGTTGCCGCCGTCAGCGCTACGGTGCGGCGGTGGCTGAGCAGGTCGTCCGCCTGGGCGCGTGGTGCGACCTCGAGACCGAGGACGAGGCCCGGCGACGACTGCTGGCGGCGCAGGAGGGCGGCGACGCGGAGGAGGCCGACGACGGCCGCACGGGCCCCCGGCCGGGGCGGTTCGTCCCGGGGCCCGGGAGGCCGGTGCTGGACCCCGGTGGGCTCGACTTCCGGGTCGAGGAGTTCGCCGTCCTGGCCGACGGACGTCGCATCCGCCTCCACGACGAACGGGGGTTCGGGCTCAGCGCCGGGGCCGACCCCTGGCAGCACCTGACGCTGGCGGGCCTCGAGGCCGACGTGCGCACCACCGTCCTGCCCGACGACGCGGAGGACACCGGCGAGGAGCACCCCTGGGACTGGCTCGCCGGACTGCTGCACGCCCACGGCATCGACGCGTCGCCCGAGGAGCTCCGCACGCTGCCGTACGACGTCGAGTTCAGCGACCGGCTCCGGGCCCGGCTCCCCACCGGGGCGTAGCGGTCGCGCTGCCGCACGCGGACCGCGCTGCCCTCCGGGCTGCGGACACCCGGCCGGCGCCGGGGGACCGGCGCCGGCCGGGGGAGCAGGGGGATCAGCTCCGGCGGTAGTTCTCGCGGGCGTACCCGAAGAACGGCGCGGGAGCCACCGTCGCCCGGATCTCGCGCTGCACGTGCTCCTCGACCTGGGGCTTGGCGGTGGTGGGCGACTCGCCCCACAGGACGGTGACCTCGGTCCCCGGCTCGGCGACCTCGGCGTCGACGGTCGCCAGGGAGACCATGACCCGCTCGTCGGCCAGGTAGCCGCAGTCCAGCGAGAGGCCGACCTGGCGGCCGTCGGCGAGGACCCGGTCCTCGTGGTGGGTCGCGTAGCGGGCCTTGGGCAGGTCGATGAACTTGGCGCCGGGCCCGGGCCGGTACATCGAGCCCAGCGCATCGGTCACGTCGTCGGCGTCCCAGACCAGGGTGACCTTCTGCCGGTGCGGCCCGGCGGCGATCTCCTCGAGCGCCGCCCGGCCGATGAAGTCGTGGTCGAACCTGACCGTGCGGCCGTAGTCGAGGTCGTAGGGGGTGAGCGCGTACCCGTCGATGTCGGACGGGTCGTGGCTGCCGCCCAGGGAGCCGACGGCCTCGAGCGGGAGCCACTCGCGGTAGGCCTGCATCAGCGGGTCGTCGGTGAAGACGGCCGGGAACGGCGCCGGCACCCAGCCCGACCCCAGGTTGGCCGTCGAGTACGCCTTGGCCCCGACCCGGACCAGCCCGTGGTCGGCCCCGGCCGTGAGCAGCGCCTGGAGCACGTCCTCGCCCTCGGCCCACGGGCCGAACAGCTCGAAGCCGGGCTGCCCGGCCATGCCGTGGCGCAGGCCGTGCACCCGGTGCCCGGCGATGGTGAAGTCGGCCATCTGGAAGAACTTCGTGTCCGGGACCGGCTGCCCGGTGACCGCCGCCACCAGCGCGGGGGAGGTCGGTCCCTGCAGCTCGTAGCGGTACAGCCGGGGCGGCCCGGACCGGCGGACGGCGGAGTTGTCGTCCCGCTCGGTCGTGGCGTCGTAGTCCCCCCGCTCCAGGTTGAACTGCACCCAGTCGAGCACCATCGGGTGGCCGACCAGGTCGAAGAGCTCCTCCTCGAGGTGGAAGAGGATCGCGTCGCCGATCAGCTGGCCGCGGGGGTTGACCGCGACGAACTGCTTGGCCCGGCCGACGCCGAAGGTGGCGAACGTGTTCACCCCGACGTCGCTGAGCAGCCGGAGGGCGTCGGGGCCGGAGATGAACAGGTCGGTCATGTGGTGGGACTGGTCGAGCAGGGCGCAGGAGTCCACCCAGGCGCGCTGCTCGGTGCGCCAGTTGGTGAACTCCGGCTGCACCGGGAAGGTGTGCGCCCGGGTCGGCAGGTTGCGCAGCAGCTGCACCGGGTCACCGACCCGGGCGATGGCCGCGGCCAGGCTCTCGGACTGCTGGTTCTCGGACTGCTGGGGCTGGGAGGTCACGACGGTGGGGGTCCTCTCCGGAGGGGGGTGCCGGTGCGGCACGGGACGCGACGGCGACCGGGACGGCCGCGCGGTGCTCGACCACGACGCTAGGCAGCCGCCGGCTGCGCCGGAACCCGCGACCGACTCCACCTGCGCGTCGGCCGGTCGCACGGGCACCGAGACGGACGTCGCGACCTGCGATCTCCCGCGCCGGACGGGGCCGGGGGGCCGCGGTCGTTGAGCCGCGGGCGCGGGGTGCCTACCGTTCAGCGGGTGAGCGACGTGAACCACGTGGTCGACGCGGACGGCGGACTGCTCAGCGGCGTCCAGGGCCGGCAGTTCGCCGAGGAGCAGCTGCGGGCCGAGCTCGCGCGTGGCGACGTCGTGCCGGGCCAGCGGCTGGTCGAGGCCGAGCTCGGTGAGCGTTACCGGGTCACCCGCAGCAGCGCCCGGATGGCCCTGGACGCCCTCGTGGCCGACGGGCTGGTCGAGCGCGTCCCCAACAGGGGGGTGCGGGTGCGCACCGTGTCGGCGGCCGAGGCGGTCGCCATCATGGAGTGCCGCCTGGTGCTCGACGGGCTGCTGGCGCGCAAGGCCGCCGAGGGGGCGACCGACGCCGACCTCGCCCGGCTGGAGGCGAACGCCCGGCTGCTGGAGCAGGCCCTCGCCCGGCAGGAGCTGATCGAGTACTCCGCGCTGATCCAGCAGCACCACGCGCTGCTGTCGGAGATCGCCCGGCAGCCGGTGGCCGCGGCCCTGGTGGAGCGGTTGCAGGCCCAGATCGTGCGGCAGCAGTACCGCCTGTCGCTGCGGCCCGGCCGGCCGCAGCGCTCGCTGGCCGAGCTGCAGCGGGTGGTCGCCGCCGTGGCGGCGCGCGACGGGAAGGCCGCCGAGGCGGCGGCCCGGGAGCACGTGCAGGAGGTCATCGCGATCCTGCGGGAGCAGGCGGCCGGGTGACCCGCGGACACCCTTCCGGCGAGCCCGCAGAATTGTTGACAATCCTCCGGGACCGGCCCTAGCGTCGTCGGCGGGCGAGCGAGCTGCCCGCCGCTGACGGTGAGGAGCTGACGGTGACCAGCTACGACGACACCGGCGTCCGCTGCACGATGATGCGCGGCGGCACGTCCCGCGGCCTCTACCTCGAACCCGGTGACCTGCCTGGCGACGAGGCCGTGCGCAACGACCTGCTGCTCCGATTGATGGGCACCCCCGACCCCCGGCAGATCGACGGCCTGGGCGGCTCGACGTCGCTCACCAGCAAGGTCGCGGTCGTCGGCCCCTCCGACCACCCGGACGCCGACGTCGACTACCTGTTCCTGCAGCTGGGGGTCGACCAGCCCACGGTCGGCGACCAGCAGAACTGCGGCAACATCCTCGCCGGGGTCGGCCCGTTCGCGGTCGAGCGCGGCCTGGTGCCCGCCGAGGACGGCGAGACCAGCGTGCGGATCCGGATGGTGAACTCCGACAGCATCGCCGTCGCCACGTTCCCGACGCCCGGCCGCCGGCCGGAGTACCGCGGCGACGTCGGGATCGCGGGCGTGCCGGGCACCGCCGCGCCGGTGGTGCTCGCCTTCACCGACACCGAGGGCTCGGCCACCGGCAGCCTGCTGCCCACCGGGCAGGTGCGGGACACCATCGAGGGCGTCGAGGCGACCTGCGTGGACAACGGCATGCCGGTGGTCGTGGCACTGGCCGCCGACTTCGGGCTCACCGGGTACGAGAGCCACGAGGAGCTGGCCGGCAACGCCGGGTTGCTGACGCGGATCGACGCCTTCCGCACCAAGGCGGGTCAGCTGATGGGTCTGGGCGACGTCGCCGGGAACTCGGTGCCCAAGACCGCGCTGCTGGCCCCGGCCCGGGACGGCGGTCAGGTCTGCACCCGCTCGTTCATCCCCGTGCAGCCGCACACCTCGATCGGCGTGCTGGCCGCGGTCAGCGTCGTCACCGGGATGCTGCTGCCCGGCGCGGTCGGCCACGAGCTCACCACCGGCTGGCCGCAGGACACCTCCCAGGTCGACGTCGAGCACCCGACCGGGCACCTGCTCGTCGACGTGGTGGTCGACGCGAGCACCACGCCGCCGCAGGTGCGCCGCTCCGGCGTCGTGCGCACCGCCCGCAAGCTGTTCGACGGCACCGCCTACCCCCGCTGAAGCCGCACCGCAGGACCACCGACTCAAAGGAGAGCTCCGTGCCCCCCCTCCACGACATCGCCCACCTCGCCCACGTCGAGGTGCTCACCGACAAGCCGGAGGAGTGCCTCGACTTCTACGTGCGCTACCTCGGCATGACCGAGCACGGGTCGGTCGGCGACTCGGTGTTCCTGCGCGCGTGGGACGACTACGAGAACGCCACGATCAAGCTCACCGCCGCGCCGAAGCCGGGGGTCGGCCGGACCAACTTCCGGGCGAGCAGCCCCGAGGCGCTGGAGCGCCGGGTGGCCGCCATCGAGGCGACCGGGCTCGGCAAGGGCTGGCAGGACGGCGACCCCGGCTACGGCCCGGTCTACGTCTTCAGCGACCCGGACGGCCACGAGATGGGCGTCTACTACGAGACCGAGTGGTACCGGCCCGAGGGCGACCTCAAGCCGGCGCTGAAGAACCAGGCGCAGGCCTACCCCGGCCGCGGCGTCAGCGTCCGCCGCATCGACCACATCAACTACCTCGGGGTCGACCCGGTCGCCAACCGCGACTTCGCCGTCGACGTCCTCGGCGGGATGGTCACCGAGCAGATCGTGCTCGACGACGGCGTCGCCGGCAGCTGGACGACCTTCACAAACAAGGGCTACGACGCGGTCTGGACCCGGGACAACACCGGCACCGCCGGCCGGCTGCACCACCTGTCCTTCGCCGTCGACAGCCGGGACGACATCATCCGGGCCGCCGACCTGGCGCTGGAGCACGGCATCCACATCGAGACCGGCCCGCACAAGCACACCATCCAGCAGAGCTTCTTCCTCTACATCTGGGACCCGGCCGGCAACCGGATCGAGCTGGACAACCCCGGCGCCCGGCTGGTGATGGCCCCGGACTGGCAGCCCATCGACTGGTCGGCGGCCGAGCGCGCCAAGGGCCAGGCGTGGGGCCTGCAGACCATCTCCACCTTCCACACCCACGGCACCCCGCCCGTCGGTGAGGAGCAGGAGGAGTCCGGCGCGACCGACCCGGAGGGCGACGCCTACGGGACCGCCCGGTGACCGTCCGGATCGCACTCCTCGGGCTGGGGGAGGCCGGGGCGGAGATCGCCCGGGACCTGGTGGCCGCCGGCGCCGACGTCCGCGGCTACGACCCGCAGGTGTCCGGGGTGCCGGGTGTGGCCGTGCGCAGGGACGAGGCGGACGCCGTCCGGGACGCCGACCTGGTGCTCAGCGCCAACAGCTCGCACGACGCGGCCACCGCGCTGCGGCACGCCCTGCCGGGGATCCGACCGGGCACCGTCTGGGCCGACCTGAACACCGCCGCGCCGGGGGTGAAGGTGGCGCTGGCCGAGGCCGCCGGCACTGCCGCCGACGTCGTCGACGTCGCGCTGATGGCCCCGGTCCCGGGCAAGGGGCTGCGCACGCCGATGCTGGTCTCCGGACCGGCGGCGCAGCGGTACGCGGAGCTGATGGGGGGCTTCGGCGCCCAGGTCACCGTGCAGCCCGGCCCGGTGGGGGAGGCGATCTCCCGGAAGCTGCTGCGCAGCGTGTTCTACAAGGGCCTGGCCGCGGCGGTCGTCGAGGCGCTGGCCGCCGCCGACGCGGCCGGCTGCGGTGACTGGCTGCGGGACAACATCAGCGCCGAGCTCGCCGGCTTCGACGAGCAGACCATCGACCGCCTGGTCGACGGCACCCACAAGCACGCCCGCCGGCGGGCCGACGAGATGACCGCCGCCACCGAGCAGCTGACCGGGCTGGGTGTGCAGCCGCGGGTCGCGGCGGCGGCCCGGGACCTGCTCGGCGAGCTGCGCGACCGAGAACAGGGAGTCCCCGCATGATCATCGACTGCCACGGCCACTTCACCACCGCGCCGGCCGCGCACACCGCCTGGCGCGAGCAGCAGGTCGCGGCCTGGGAGGCGGGCACGTCCGCCCCGGCCTACCCGGAGATCAGCGACGACGAGCTCCGGGAGGTCATCGAGAGCAGCCAGCTGCGGCTGATGGACGAGCGCGGCATCGACGTCACGTTGTTCTCCCCGCGCGCCTCGGCGATGGCGCACCACGTGGGCGACGCGGACGTGAGCCTGGAGTGGACCCGGCGCTGCAACGACCTGGTCCACCGGGTGACCACCCTGTACCCGGACCGGTTCATCGGCGTGGCCCAGCTGCCCCAGTCGCCCGGCGCCCCGATCGAGGGGTCGATCGCCGAGCTGCGGCGGTGCGTCGACGAGCTGGGCTTCGTGGGGTGCAACCTCAACCCCGACCCGAGCGGGGGGCGCTGGAGCTCGCCGGCGCTGACCGACCGCAGCTGGTACCCGTTCTACGAGGCGATGATCGAGCTCGACGTCCCGGCGATGGTGCACGTCTCCGCGTCGGCGAGCCCGTTCTTCCACGGCACCGGCGCCTACTACATCAGCGCCGACACCACGGCGTTCATGCAGCTGGTCCAGGGCAACCTGTTCGGTGACCTGCCCGACCTGCGGCTGGTCATCCCGCACGGTGGCGGCGCGGTGCCGTACCACTGGGGCCGCTACCGGGGCCTGGCCGACATGCTCGGGCAGCCGGCGGTGGAGACCAACGTGATGGGCAACGTCTTCTTCGACACCTGCGTCTACCACCAGCCCGGCATCGACCTGCTGCTGGACGTCATCGACACCCCCAACGTGCTGTTCGGCTCGGAGATGGTCGGGGCGGTGCGCGGGATCGACGCGCGCACCGGCCACTACTTCGACGACACCCGCCGCTACGTCGAGGCCGCCTTCGCCAACGGCGCCCTGGACGAGCAGGCCCGCGCCGACGTCTTCGAGCACAACGTCCGCCGGGTCTACCCCCGGCTGGACGCGGCGCTGCAGAAGGCCGGCCGCTGAGCAGCTAGCCGCGGTCCTGCTCGCCGCCGGTGCCCGGCTCCCCGGGGCCGGCGGCGGGCAGCTGTGCGGCGAGCAGCTGCGCAGCGAGGAGTTGGGCGAGGTGCACCCCGCGCACCCCGTGCAGGTCGTCGGCCTGGGTGCGGCAGGAGAAGCCGTCGGCGAGCAGCACGTCACCGGGTGCCCGGCCGGCCAGCGCGGGGGTGAGCTGCAGTGCGGCGACCGCGACCGACACCTCGTGGTGGCCGCGCTCGACGCCCCAGTTGCCGGCCAGGCCGCAGCAGCCGCCCAGGCGGGTGACCTCGGCGCCGGCGTCGGCGAGGAGCCGGGCGTCGGCGTCCCAGCCCATCACGGCGTGGTGGTGGCAGTGCGGCTGGGCGATCACCGTGGTGCCGGCCAGCGACGGTGGAGCCCAGCCGGCGTCGGCGGTCAGCAGCTCCGCCAGGGTGCGGGTGCCCGCGGCCACCCGCTCGGCGGCGGCACTGCGCTGCGGCCCGACGGCATCGCCGTGCAGCAGTTCGGCGGCGTCGCCGCGCAGCACCCCGGTGCAGGAGGGCTCCAGGCCGACCACCGGGATGCCGGCGTCGACGGCTGCGGCGAGCTCGTCGACGGTGCGGCCGAGGATCCGCCGGGCGGCGTCGAGCTGGCCGGTGGTGATCCAGGTGAGCGCGCAGCAGGCACGTGACGAGGTGATCTGCGGTCGGTAGCCGGCGGTCTCCAGCACCTCGACCGCGGCGCGGCCGACCTCGGGGGAGAAGGCGTCGGTGAAGCCGTCGACGAACAGCAGCACCGGCCGGCCCTCGGTGCGCCGCTGGCCGGCGGTGCGGGCGAACCAGGCGCGGAAGGTCTCCGGGGCGAAGGCCGGCACCGAGCGGCGGGGGTCGACGCCGGCGGCGAACAGCGCCAGCCGGCGCACCCCGGGCAGCCGGGTGGCCGCGTTCGCCAGCCGCGGCACCCGGGTGGCCAGCCGGGACCAGCGGGGCAGCCAGCCCAGGGTGTAGTGCGACCGGGGCCGCAACCGGCGCCGGTAGGACTGGTGCAGCACCTCGGTCTTGTAGGCGGCCATGTCCACGCCGGTCGGGCAGTCCGACGCGCAGCCCTTGCACGACAGGCACAGGTCCAGCGCCTCGTGCACGGCGGGGGAGCGCCAGCCGTCGACCAGCCCGTCGGCCGGGTCGCCGCCGACCATCTCCTGCAGCACTCGGGCGCGGCCGCGGGTGGAGTCCTTCTCCTCCCGGGTGGCGAGCCAGGACGGGCACATCACCCCGCCGGCGCCGGTGGTGTCGGCGCGGCACTTGCCCACGCCGGTGCAGCGGTGCACGGCCTGGGCGAAGTCGCCGCCGTCGGTGGCGTAGGCCAGCGCCAGCTGCTGCCGGACCGGCCGGGCGGCGACGACCCGGACGGCGGCGTCGACCGGGTCGGGGTCGACCAGCACCCCGGGGTTGAGCAGCCCGGCCGGGTCGAAGGCGGTCTTGACCGCCCGGAACAGGTCCAGCGCGGCCGGGGAGTACATCCGGGGCAGCAGCTCGCTGCGCGCCCGCCCGTCGCCGTGCTCACCGGACAGCGACCCGCCGAAGCCCACCACCAGGTCGGCCGCGGCCTCCAGGAACGCACGGAAGGCGCCCGGGCCACCGGGCCGGTCGAGCGGGAAGTCCAGCCGCACGTGCACGCACCCGTCGGCCAGGTGCCCGTAGGGCATGGCGGTGAGCCCGTGCTCGTCGACGAGGGCGTCGAAGGCGCGCAGGTAGTCGCCGATCCGGGCCGGGGGGACGGCGGCGTCCTCCCAGCCGGCGTGCGCGGGCCGGCCGGAGGGGGCGCGCCCGGCCAGGCCGGCGCCGTCCTCGCGGATCCGCCACAGCGCGGCGATCCGGGCCGGTTCGTCGACGACGACGGCGTCGACCGCGCCCGCGTCGGCGACCAGTGCCCCGGCCCGTTCGCGCGCGGCCGCGAGGTCCGCGTCGGCGATCTCGACGAACAGCCAGGCCCGGCCACCGGGCAGTGCCGGCACCGCGCCGGGTCCGCGGCGGGCGCGGACCACCTCGACGATCCGGGAGTCGATGCCCTCGCACGCGGTGGGCGAGTGCGGCAGCAGCGCGGGGATGGCGTCGCCGGCGGTGCCGAAGTCGGGGTAGCCGAGCACGACCAGCAGCCGGACGGCCGGGTCGGTGACCAGGTCGACGGTGGCCTCGGTGACGACGGCGAGGGTGCCCTCGCTGCCGACCAGCAGGGACCCGACGTCGAACCCGCGCTCGGGCAGCAGCGCGTCGACGGCGTACCCGGAGACCTGGCGGCCGAAGGTGCCGAACTCGGTGCGGGCGACGGCGAGGTCGCCGCCGATGACCTGGCGCAGCCGGTCCAGCAGCGGTGCGGGGCCCGCGACGGTCGGGCGCCCGCCGTCCCCGCGGCCGGTGGTCAGCCACTCGCCCCCGGCGGTGAGCGCGCGCAGGCCCGCCACGTTGTCCACGGTCCGGCCGTAGCCCAGCGTCCGGGCGCCGCAGGCGTTGTTGCCGATCATCCCGCCGACGGTGCACCGGGTGTGCGTGGACGGGTCGGGGCCGAAGCGCAGCCCGTGCCGGGCGGCGGCCGCCTGCAGCGTGGCGTGCACGGCGCCGGCCTGGACGCGCGCGGTGCCTGCCTCCGGGTCGACGTCCAGCACGCGGTCCAGGTGCCGGGAGAGGTCGAGGACGACCCCGGGGCCGATCGCGTTCCCGGCGACCGACGTGCCGGCCCCCCGGGCGGTCAGCGGCACGCCGAGGTCACGGCAGACCTGCAGCGTGGCCGCGACGTCGTCCTCGTGCCGGGGGCGGACCACGGCCAGTGGCACCACCCGGTACAGCGAGGCGTCCGCGGAGTAGGCGGCCCGGTACGTGGCGTCGGTGAGGACGTCGGCCACCCCGACCCGGCCCAGCGCGGCGCCGAGCTCGGCCGGGGACGCGGCGGCCGTCCGTGCAGTCGGGCTCACGTCGCCACCTCCGGCATCTCCACCCCCAGAAGCTAGAACACCCGGTCCCGCCGATCCGGCGACGGCTCCGGCCCGCCGTCCGGCACCGCGGTGGACCGGGGGAGTCGTGGCATGATCCAGCGCACTGCCCTGGCGGATCCTCCAGCGACTGGCACGTGGGCTGCGACGGGACGGCAGGAGGGAGTCGGGCGGGATGGCTGAGCGGACGGCGGACGGGAAGCGCGTCGACCGCCGGTTCCCCCGGCGGGTCTACGGCGCGGGGGACGAGCCGGACCCCCGCTTCAGCCTGGCCAACGAGCGCACCTTCCTGGCCTGGATCCGCACGTCACTCGCCCTGCTGGCGGCCGGGGTCGCGCTCGAGGCGCTCGACCTCCCCATCGCCGAGGACATCAGACTGGCCAGCGCGCTGGTCTTCATCGTGCTGGGCCTCCTCGCGCCCGTGCAGGCGTGGTTCGGCTGGATGGCGACCGAGCGGGCGATGCGGCAGTCCCGGCCGCTGCCGTCGCCACGACTGGGCCTGTTGACCGCTCTCGGCGTCACCGTGGCGGGCCTGCTCGTGCTGATCGGGCTGTTCCTCCGGTGACCCGGTCCCCGGGGCGGGTGTTCGACGCCGGCCTCCAGGCGGAACGCACGGCGCTGGCCTGGCGGCGCACCGCGCTGGCCATGGCGGTCGGCGCCGTCGGTGCCGGCCGGCTGGCCGTGCCGGTGCTCGGCGTGCTCGCGCTGCTGGCTGCCGCGGTGGGGCTGGTCCAGGCGGCGCTCGTCGCCGGGGCATCGCGCCGCCGCTACCGGATCGTGCACGAGTCGCTGACGACCCGGGGGGACCTCACCGGTGTGCGCCAGCCCGGGGTGCCCATCGCGGCTCTCGCCTGCTCCGGCCTGCTGGTCGGGCTCCTCGCGCTGGCGTTCGTCCTCGGTCGCTGACCCGGGACCCGGACAACGTCAGCCGCGGGCCGCAGCGTCAGTCGCGGGCCGCGGCGGCGTACCGGCGGGCGAGCGTGGCGCAGGCGTCGCGCAGCTGCGGCGGGTCGAGCACGCGGACCGCGGTGTCGAACCGGCCAAGCGCGGCGGCCAGCCCGATCCACGACCAGGCGCCGAGGGTCAGCCGGCAGCGGCCGGGCCCCAGTGGCTCGACGAGGCCGTCGAACGCGAAGGGGGCGACGTCGGCAGCGGGCAGGTCGAGCTCGACCACGCCGGTGCAGGGCCAGGTGCCGGCCTCGGCGGAGCCGGTGAACCGGGCGTCGACGAAGGCCGCGACGTCCCCGCCGGGCAGGTCACGCGGGGCGAAGCGGGGGCCGGTGGGGGTGCGGGGGCTGATCCGGTCGACGCGGAAGGTCCGCCAGTCGGCGCGGTCCAGGTCCCAGCCGAGCAGGTACCAGCGCCCGGCCCGGCTGATCAGGTGGTGCGGCTCCATGCGGCGCGGCGGCGCGAGGCGCCCGTCGTCCTCGGCCGACCCGGTCCCGTGGTCGAAGCGGAGCACCTCGCGGGCCCGGATCGCGGCGCTGAGCGCGAGGAGCACGGCGGGGTCGACGTCCCGGCCGCCGCCGCGGGGCACGGCGGTGACCTGGATGGCGTCGATGCGGTGCCGCAGCCGGCTCGGCATCACCTGGCGCACGGTGACCAGGGCGCGGGTGGCGGCCTCGGCGATGCCGGCGCCGCTGACCGCGGCGACCTGGAGGGCGACGGCGAGGGCGACGGCCTGGTCGTCGTCGAACAGCAGCGGCGGCAGCTCGGCGCCGGCGTCGAGGCGGTACCCGCCGTCCGGGCCCTTGACGGCCTGCACCGGGTAGCCGAGCTCCCGCAGCCGGTCGACGTCGCGGCGCACGGTGCGCGGGGTGACCCCGAGCCGCTCGGCGAGCGCGGCACCGGGCCAGTCGCGCCGTGCCTGCAGCAGCGACAGCAGCGCCAGCAACCGGGACGACGTTCCGCTCATGTCGGAGATCATGCCCGAAGTAGCGGACCGGACCTGTCCTCTACCGCTGTCAGGGTAGGTGTGCACCGTCGGCGAGCAGCGCCGGCGGGCAGCACCCGAGGAGCCCACATGAGCGTCACCACGACCACGCACCTGAACTTCCGCGGTCAGGCCCGCGCGGCTCTGGACCACTACGCCGCCGTGTTCGGCGGGGAGGTCATCGCCTTCACCTTCGCCCAGGGCGGCGACGAGCGGGACGCCGCCGACGGCGCCGTGCCCGACCAGCTGAAGTGGGGCGGCGTGCAGTCGCCCAGCGGCTTCTCGATCATGGCCTTCGACGTCCCGCCGAACCGGCCCCACGACGCCGGCACCGACGCCGTCTACGTCTCCGTCCGCGGGGACGACGCCGAGGAGATCACCCGCTGCTGGCACGGACTGGCCGAGGGGGGCACCGTGCGGGCGGAGCTGGGCCCGGCCGGCTACGCGCCGCTCTACGGCATGGTCACCGACCGCTTCGGGGTGACCTGGGTCCTCGACGTGGTCGCCGCGTACCAGGGGTGACCCGTCCGGTCCGGGCCAGGGGACCGACCGGTCACCTGGCCCGGGCCGAATCCGGCGCGGGGGATCAGCGCGGGGAGATCAGGTGGTCGCCTTGGTGGCGCGCAGCACCAGGTCGGCCACGTCGTCCGGGCGGGACGCCGGCACCGCGTGGGAGGCGCCGGCCAGCTCGACGACCTCGCGCGCCCCCGCCCGCTCGGCCATGAACCGCTGCGCCTGCGGCGGGATGTTGCGGTCCAGCTCCGGGGTGAGGAACCAGCTGGGGAGGTGCTGCCAGGCCGGGTCGGCCGCCGCGCCCTCGTCGAGCGCGACGTCGCGCAGCGGCCGCTGGGTGGCCGCGGCGACGGCGGCCTGCTCCGCCGGGAGGTCGGCGGCGAACTGCTGGTGGAACAGGTCCCGGTGGATGCCGCACCGCCCGCGATGTGCTGTCTCCCGCGGTACGGAGCGCCGGGACCCGGTGATTGCAGCTCTGTAGCGCGCTCCTTGCGTTCTCGTGTCAGATGGAGGGGTCCGTCGCTGCGCGCCCGGTGGCCGGGTATCCCGGGGAGGCGATGCCGACCCGTCCAGACCGCCGCGGCGGGTCCCGCCGATCACCCACGCCGAGGAGCGCGCCGTGCCCGAGTTCCCTCACCGTCCCGTGGACGGGATCGATGCAGAGCTCCGCGCCCTGGGGTCGGTGACCCGGAGTGCGCTGGGCGAGCTGCACGAGGTGCGGCGCCGCCAGGCCGAGCTCGTCGACATGGAGGCCGCCCTGGTGGTGGCCATCGAGGCCCGGAGCCGGCGTATCGACTGCCTGCTGGACGAGCGGCTCCTCGCGCTCGCCGAGGGCGGCCGGGCTCTGCCACCCAGCAGCGCGGTGCCGCCGGTCCGGCCCGCGGACGGCGGGCACGGGAGCACGCCGGGCGCGTACCCGGCGTCGGACACGGTGGTGCTGCCCGGCGCGGCCCGCCCCGGAGCAGGGGAGCGGCCGTGAACCACGGCACCTGCCCGGCCACCCGGCGCACGCGCACGCCCGGCCGCGCCGCGGGCGTGCTGCTGGCCACGGCCCTCGGCCTGGGCGGCCTCGCTGCCTGCGGGGACTCCGCCGAGCTCGAACCCGGTGTGGTGACCACCGACGAGCTGCGGCAGGTGCAGGAGGACGTGTCGGCGCTGGAGGACCGCGTCCGCGGGCTGGAGGACCGCGTCCGCGCGCTGGCGGAGGGCAGCTCCCAGAGCGCTGCGCCGTCGGAGCCCCCGGCCGAGGACGACCCGTTGGTCGAGGACGACGCGGGGGTGCTCCAGGACGCCGGATCGCTCGTCGGCCAGGACGTCACGGTCAGCGCCCGGGTGGTGGAGGTCCTCACCGCGACGGACCTCGGCAGCGCCTTCCGGATCGGGACCGGCCCGGGCGGCGCTGACCCGGGCGGCGCTGACCCGGGCGGCGCTGACCCGAGCGGCGCTGACCCGAGCGGCGTTGACCAGGGTGGGGCCGTCCCCGTGCTGACCGCGAGCCCGTTCGACGACCTGGACGTCGGCGACGTCGTGCGCGTCTCGGGCACGGTCACGACGGTCGACCGCGACACGTTCGAGCAGGACTTCGGCATCGCCGCCGAGGTGCTCCTCGACGACCCCGACGGCTTCTTCGCCGACCACGAGGGCGAGGCGGCGGTGGCAGCCGACCGGATCGCGGTCGTGGCGGAGCAGGCCGGCAGCTGACGCCCCGCCGACCGGCCGGTGGGGCGTCAGTTCCCGTCCGCCGCGCCGGACGTGGCTGTCCCGCTGGCCGTGGCTGTCTCGCCGGCCGTGGCTGTCTCGCTGGCCGTGGCTGTCTCGCTGGCCGTGGCTGTCTCGCTGGCCGTCGCGCCGGACGGGACCACGGGGTCGAGCGGGACGGGGCGGGTGCGCAGGAACTCGGCGACCTGGTAGCAGACCGCCATCAGCGGCACCGCCAGCAGCGCGCCGGCCAGCCCCCACAGCAGCGTGCCGGCGGTGACGGCGACCAGGACGGCGGCAGGGTGCAGCCGCAGCGCCCGGCCCACGATGATCGGCTGGAGCACGTTGCCCTCGACCTGCTGCACGACCAGGACAGCGACGAGCACGATCACCGCGTCGGTCACGTCGTTGGTGACCAGGGTGACCAGCACGGCGACGGCTCCGCTCACCGTGGCACCGAACAACGGGATGAACGCGCCGATGAAGGTGAGCAGGGTGAGCGAGACCCACAGCGGCACGCCGAGGACCAGCAGC
This sequence comes from Modestobacter sp. SYSU DS0904, assembly GCF_054051115.1. NCBI lineage: Bacteria > Bacillati > Actinomycetota > Actinomycetes > Geodermatophilales > Geodermatophilaceae > Modestobacter > Modestobacter sp. SYSU DS0904. The sequence goes on from NZ_JBJHAQ010000002.1 coordinate 110,178, forward strand.
ACCGTCCCGATGCCGACCGCGTCGATGAGCGCCACGACGATCACCCCCCGGACGTAGCGGCCGAGCGTGGCCCAGGCGCAGTGGCCGGCGCCGTCCACCCGGCTGCGGTGCCGGTCCGGCACCCGGTCCAGCAGCCAGCGCCACATGCTCGCGCCGTCCTTGAGCAGGAAGAACAGCAGGAACACCACGAGCACCACGGCGGCCAGCACGTTGACCGCCGTCCGCGTCGCCGCCATCGGCTCGGGGGCCAGCTGGTAGATCTGGTCCACCAGCGCGTTGCGGGTCTCGGTGACCTGCTGCGGGTCCAGCTGCAGCGGTCCCTCGACCAGCCACACCCGGATCCGGTCGATGCCGGCGGCCAGGGGCTGGGTCAGGTCCCGGAGCTTGCCGGCCGCCCGGAACCCGACGAGGAAGCCGACGCCGCCCAGCAGGGAGAGCAGGAGCAGCACCGTCAGCAGGGCGGCCGCGGCCGGCGGCACCCGCCGCGCGCACAACCACCGCGGCAGCGGCTCGACGAGCGCGGTGAGCAGCATCGCGACGGCGACCGTGACGGTGATCAGCGGGATCCGCAGCAGCAGCCAGAGCACGAGCCAGACGGTGGCCGCCAGGGCGAGCACCGCCGCGCTGGTGACGAGGGCCCGGACCGCCCACGCCGGCGCCGCCCCCCGCAGCCCGGACCTGCCGGGAGCCGGTGCCGCGCCGTCCGCCCCCTCGGCCGGGGAGCTGGGGCGGGGCAGGGCGCGCGGCACGCCGGGCCGCGCGGGGCGACGCCTCACCGGCCGGCCCCGCGGCCGGGGTGCGGTCCCGGGACGGGGTGGTCGCGGTGGTGGGACGTGGGCATCGGTCTGCTCTCCGTCTCTGGTGCGGGGCTCTCGCGCGGCGCGCTGTCGGAGCGCTCCCGTGCAGGGTGGCCTGTCGTGCGGGGTGGGGCGACCGGGGCGTCGCCGTCGCCCCCGAGTACCCCACGCCGGCGGGGGCGCAGCAGTCCCGGGAATCGACACACAGCCGTCACACGTGCGGTCACCGCGGTGGCGGATCCGTGACGAAGCCGCCGCGGAGCGGGGGAGCCGGGCGGTGGCGGGCAGGACCGGGAGAGCCGGCACCGACCCCGGCGGCGTCGTCGCCGCGGCGCGCCGGGCCAGACGAGGGAGAACCGCCATGACCACCCGATCCCGCTCCGCGCGAATGCTCGTCGGCACCGCCGTCGCCCTCTCGACCGGACTGGGCCTCACCGCCTGCGGCAGCGACGAGCCGGAGCCGGGGACGACGCTCGAGGACGTCAACGAGCAGGGCGCGGAGGACCAGGGCGACGTCGACCCCCTCCAGGACGACGTCTCGGAGCAGGACATCGCCGAGGCCCCCGACGAGGACGACAGCGGGGCCTTCTTCGACGACCCGGAGGCGTTCACCAACGAGCCGGTGACCGTCCGGGGGAAGATCGTCGAGGTGCTCAGCCCCGAGGCGTTCGTGATCGGGGAGGGGGACATGGCCACCCTGGTCACCCGGCCGACGACGGACGACGTCACCCTGCTGCCCGGGTACACCGCCCAGGTCACCGGTGACGTCGGCACGTTCGTCCTGCTCGAGGTGGAGGAGGACCTGGGCGTCGACCTGGCGGACGAGGGCGTCGCGATCTTCGAGGACGGCCCGTACATCGCCGCCGTCGACGTCAACCTGCTCGACGAGGAGTGACCGCTGGTCCACGTCAGCCGGTCGGGTCGGCGGGCCCGGTCGGACGGGGCCCGGTCCCGCTGGGTGCGGCCTCTCCGGTCCCAGCGGTCTCCCCGTCACCGGGCTCCGACCCGGTCGGGCTCGGCTCTGACCCGGTCGGGCTGGGCGTCGGCTCGGCCGGGGCGACGGACCGGTAGTCGTCCCGGCCGACCGGCCCGGACGACAGGCCGCTGTCGGTCGGCACCTCGACCGGCAGCCCCTCCACGGTGAAGCGGATGCGCGTGACGGTCGGCAGGTCGGTGAGGGTCCAGACGATCTGCGCGACGGCGAGCAGCTGGTTGGCCCCGGTGATCGAGGTGAAGCCGCGGGTCACCGCCACCGTCGCCGTGCCGTCGGGCAGCACCACCTCCACGCCCCCCACCTCGGGGGCGAGTGCGGTGCGGATGCCATCGGCCGCCTCGGCGCGGGTCGGGCCCTCCACCACCTGCGCCAGCGCGGCGGCCTCGGTGAGGACGCCGAGGCGTCGCTGCACCGCGGTCAGATCGGCGCCGCGGACCAGGTAGATGGTCAGCTCCTGCCCGGTCGACCGGTCCCCGGTCACCGGCTGCGTCATCGAGGGGACCCCGGTGGGCAGGGACTCGGCGGTCTCCTGGGCGGAGACCCCGCAGCCGGTGGCCAGCCCGGCGGCGAGCACGGCCCCCAGCAGCCGCAGGCGTGCGTCGGCGCTCATGGCACCGGCCCGACGGGCAGCTCGACGACGAACCGGGCGCCGCCCGAGGGGCTCTCGCCCACCGACACGGTGCCGCCCATGGCCTGCACGTGCCGGGCCACCAGGGCCAGCCCGAGCCCGGCCCCCTCGGTGTGGGTGCGGATGCTGCCGGTGCCGCGGGCGAAGCGGTCGAAGACGCGCCCCCGTTCCTCGTCCGGCACCCCCGGGCCGTCGTCGTCCACGAGGACGCACACGGTGGTCTCGCCCCGGGCGACCGTGACGCCGGTCAGGCCGCCACCGTGCTTGTCGGCGTTGTCCATGAGGTTGCCCAGCACCCGTTCGAGCCGGCGCTTGTCGGCGTGGATGACGACGTCGGTGGCCGCCGCGTCGACCTGGAGGCGGGCGGTCTCCCGGCCCGCCAGCCGCCGCCGGAGCAGCGCCTCCTCCACGAGGGCGGCCAGCCGCACCTCCTCCACGACGAGGTCGGCGTTGCCGGCGTCGGCGCGCGAGATCTCCAGCAGGTCGGCGATCAGCCGCTCGAAGCGGACCAGCTCCGCGCGCAGCAGCTCCAGGCCCTCCCGGCCGTCGGGCGGCAGCTCGTCGGCGGTGGCCTCCACCAGGTCCAGGGCGCCGAGCATCGCGGTGAGCGGGGTCCGCAGCTCGTGGCTGACGTCGGCGGCGAACCGGGCGTCGGTGCGCACCCGGTCCTCCAGCAGGGCCGCGGTCCGGTTGAAGGAGGAGGCGATGGGGACCAGGGTCGGATCGCCCTGCGGGTCGATGCGGGTGGACAGGTCGCCCTCGGCGATCGACCCGGCGGCGGAGGCGATGCGGTCCAGCGGGCGCAGTGCCGGGCCGGTGACCCACCACCCCACGGTGAGCAGGAGGGGGACCAGCCCGACCACGGAGAGGGCCAGCCCGGTGGCGAGCACCCGGTAGGTGCTGTCCAGCTCGTCGAGCGGGAAGACCTCGACGTAGGCCTCGTCCAGCCCGGCGAGCGGGATGCCGACGGCCATCATCGTCTGGCCCTGGACCTCGATCCGCTGCCGCGCGGGGGTGCCCGCGAGCACCCGCTCGGTCAGGCTCGCCGGCACGGCGTCGCGGCCGACCAGCAGGGAGGTCGTCACCCACTCGCCGTCGTCGACGTAGAGCGAGACCGAGCCCGTCTCCCGGGGCAGCTGGGCGAGCACCTGGGGCACGGTGAGGCCCTGCGTGCCCAGGGCGCGCTGCACCTGGGAGGCGTTGTCGGCCGCCTGCACCAGCGTCGCGCGCTCCCGCTGGACGAGCAGGTACTGGGAGACCGCGACCCAGACGGCGGCCGCCAGCAGGCTGCACAGCACCGTGGTGACCGCGGTGAAGGCGAGGGTGGCGCGGCCCCGGAGGGTGCGCGCCGGACTGCTCGACCGGCCGCCCGCGGCGGGGGAGAGGTCCGGGTCCGGCTTCGGGGCGGTCGCCGTCACGCCGGGATGCGGTAGCCCATGCCGCGGACGGTGGTGACGACGGTGGGCTGCCCCGGGTCCGCCTCGACCTTCTTGCGCAGCCGCCGCACGTGCACGTCGACCAGCCGGGAGTCGCCGAAGTAGTCGTAGCCCCAGACCCGCTCCAGGAGCTCCTCCCGGCTCAGCACCCGGCCGGGCTCCTCGGCCAGCTCGCACAGCAGGCGGAACTCGGTGCGGGTCAGGCTGATCAGTTCGCCGTCGCGGGTGACGGTGCCCTCGTGCGGTGAGATCTCCAGGCCGCCCACGGAGATCCGCACGCGGGGCTCGGGGGCGCGGGTGCGGCGGGCCAGGGCACGGATGCGGGCGGAGAGCTCCTTGGCCACGAAGGGCTTGGAGACGTAGTCGTCGGCGCCGGCCTCCAGGCCGGCCACCACGTCGTGGCTGTCCGCCCGGGCGGTCACCATGATGATCGGGACGTTCGAGGTGCGGCGGATCTCCCGGCACACCTCGAACCCGTCCTTGCCCGGGAGCATGAGGTCGAGCAGGACGACGTCGAAGCCGCGCTCGCCCAGCTGCTCCAACCCGGCCTCGCCGCTGCCCGCCTCGGACACCTCCAGGCCCTCGCGCTGCAGGGTCATCTGCATGATCCGCCGGATCCGCGGGTCGTCCTCGATGATCAGCACGGATCGGGACACGATCGGAAGTCTGCCTGCCCCGCCGTTCCCCAGCCACCGCCAGCTCCCCGTCAGCCGGTTCGCCCGCGTCGGGGCAGCAAGACCTGGGCGCCCGGGCGGCCGTGGCTCCCCGCCGTCATGCGGCCCGCACCTGCCGGGTCCACCGGGCGACCTGGTCGGCCACGTCGGCGGGGTGGGTCAGCGGCAGCATGTGGCCGGCGTCGGGGAACTCGACGAGCTCGCCGTCGGGCAGCGCGTCGATGAGCTCCCGCACCTCGTCGCCGGGCACCTCGGGGTCCGCGCCGCCGTGGAGCACCAGCGTCGGCACGTGCAACCCCGGGGCCAGCTGGACGCCGTCGTGGCTCAGGCTGGCCAGCGTGGTGGCGGACAGCGCCGGGGCCCGGGTGGTCAGGAAGCTCTTCCGCACCCGGTCGACGACGTCCGGTGGCGCGGTCGGGCCCACGCCGATGCGCCGGACGAGCCGGTCGGCGATCCACCGGACCGGCCGGATCCGGCGGCCCACCGTCAGGGTGCCGCGCAGCACGCCGAACCAGGTACGCCGGAGGCCGGAGGCGAGGGCGGGCGGGAGCCCGCGCGCCGGCAGGCCGGGCGCGGTCACCCCGGAGCCACCGGACGCGGCGAACACCACGCCGGCGGTGCGGTCCGCGGCCGCGGCCTGCTGCTCGGCGGCGAGGATGATGCCGCCGCCGAGGCTGTGCCCCACCAGCACGGCACGCTCGCCGTCGGGCACGACATCGGTGAGCACCGCGATCAGGTCACGGGCGTGCGCGTCGAGGTCGTAGCCGCCGGAACGGGCGTCCCCGCTGCTGCCGTGGCCGCGCAGGTCGTACCGGAGCACCCGGTGCCGGTCGGCCAGCAGTTCGGGGACCTCACCCCAGGAGTCCCGGGACATGCCCAGGCCGTGGACCAGGACCACCAACGGAGCGCCGGCCGGGCCGGTGACGGAGACCGACAGCGGGGTGCCGTCGAAGGACGGGAACGGGGACATGGCCCTCCCGTCCCCCGGGCGGGTGGCCCCGACCCGGCGCGGGGTGCGTTCGTCACGGAGCTGACACGGAACCCCGGCGGGGATGACGGCGGGGTGACGGCCGGCGGCGGACGCGCGCGGCCGGCAGCGGTCACGGTGAGACGGCGATCCCGCCACCTCGGTCCTAGCAGCTCCCCGGGCGCCGGGTGGTGGATGAGGTGGTGGTGCCGGGGTCGCTCGGGTCAGGCGGGTCGGGGCTTGCCCAGGTACATGACCGCGTCCGCCCGGGCGATGAGCGTCGCGGGGTCGTGGGCGTCCCGGGGGAAGAACGCGGCGCCGGAGGTGCCGCTGAGCCGGAGGGTGGCGCCGGCGAGCTCGAGCGGCTGGCCGAGGGCGGTGTGCAGGTGCTCCTGGACCCGGCGGACGGTCTCCTCGGCGCTGCTCGTGCCCGGGGTGCCCGGCGGGGCCCCGGTGGTCGGCGGCAGGCCGGCGAGGACGACGAGGAACTCGTCCCCACCGAGTCGTCCCAGCAGGTCGCCGGCGCGGATGGCCCCGCGGAGCCGGCTCGCCGCGCCGACGAGCGCGGCGTCGCCCACCGCGTGGCCGAAGCGGTCGTTGATGGCCTTGAAGCCGTTCAGGTCGATCAGCACGGCGGCCACGCTCGTGCCGCCCCGTTGCGCCCGCCGCAGCTCCAGGTCCAGGTGCTCGAGCAGGTGCGACCGGTTGGGCAGCCCGGTCAGTTCGTCGTGGTGGGCGAGGTGCATCGTCCGCCGTTCCCGGTCGACGCGCGCGGTGACGTCGAGCTGGCTGCCGATGTAGTGGGTGATCTCGTCCCCGTTCCACAGGGCACTGATGTGCACCTCGTTCCAGAACGAGGACCCGTCGCGCCGGTAGTTGAGCAGCACGGCGTGCACGTCCCGGCCGGCGAGCATCCGCCGGCGGATCGGCTGGACCTGGCTGCTGTCGGTGTCCGGCCCCTGGAGGAAGCGGCAGTTGCGGCCCAGGACCTCGGCCTCGGTGTAGCCGGTCATGCGCAGGAACGCCGCGTTCGCATAGACCAGCGGGTGGTCGGGCAGGCGCGCGTCGGCGATGACGATGCCGTTGCTCGCCACGGCGACGGCCCGGAGCATCAGGTCCGGCAGGTCGCCGTCGGCGATGCGCCGGACCTCGGCGGCGGTGCGGGGCTCGGGAACCGCCGCCGGGGCCGGGCCGGTCGTCCTGGGACGCGTCCTGCTCAGCAGCAGGCCGGCCGCCTCGAGCACCCGCGGCCGGTCGTAGGTGAGCACGTAGTCCAGCCGACGGTCGCCCGGGTCCCAGGCTCCTGGCGCGCCACGGTCCCCCCGGCCGTCGACGCGGACCTCCCGGGCGGCCAGCGCGGCAGCGAAGTGCGGGCTGACCACCGTGACCACCCACTCGCGGGCCAGCGGGTCGTCGGCGTCCAGGGCGGTGCCGGCCACCCCCGGAGCCGGCTCCGGGGGCATGCCCACCCCGGTCACCGCGGTGAGCGCGGTGACGCTGCCGAGCGTCTCGTAGCGCCGGCGCGTGCGCGCGCTCATGGCCGCCGCGTGCTGGAAGTTCGCGAGGACGACGGTCTGCTCGTCGAGCAGCAGGGCCTGCCGCTCGAGCTGCCGGGTCATCGACGCCAGCAGCGGCACGCTGGTGCGCTGCGGTTCGGTGGCCGCGGCCAGGACCGTGTGCGGCGTCGGCGTCGCCCCGCCCACCGCGGGATCCGCCCGGGGGCCCGCCGGTCGGAGGCGCAGCGGGCGCATCCCGGTGGGCAGCAACGCCGCGGGGCGACCGAACATCCAGCCCTGTCCCAGTCGCGCGCCCATCGCCAGGGCACGTTCGAGGTGCTGCTCGGTCTCGATCCCCTCGGCCAGGACCAGGGCGCCGGAGCGCTCGGCCTCGGCCCGCACGGCGTTGACCACCCCGGCGACCTGCAGGGTGGTGTGACCCCGCACCAGGTTCAGGTCCAGCTTGATCACGTCCGGCCTGAGGAACGACACCAGCGCCAGCCCGGCCGGCTCGGCGCCGACGTCGTCGAGCGCGACCCGCCAGCCGATGTCCCGGGCGAGCCGCACACCGTGCACGAGGTCCGCGGGCCGTTCCAGCAGGTCCCGTTCGGTCACCTCCAGCACGATCTGGACGGGGTCCGGGGTGAGGTCGGCCAGGGCGGCGAGGTCGGCGGGCGAGAGGATGGACAGGGTCGCCGGCTCGATGTTGACGAACAGCGTGGTCACCGCGGGGACGCCGGCCACCCCGCTGAGAGCGGCGCGCAGGCACACGCCGTCGAGCGCGGCGGTCGTCCCGGCCGCCGCGGCCGCCGAGAACAGCTCGGTCGGCGCCTCCAGGGGGCCGGGCACTCCGCGGGAGAGCGCCTCCACGGCCACCAGGGCGCCGTCGTCCAGGTCGACGATGGGCTGGTAGAGCGTGCGCACCGAGCCCTCAGAGCCGTCAGAGCCCGCTGAGCGCCCCGAGCCCTCGGAGCCCGCTGAGCGCTCCGAGCCCTCCGAGCGCTCCGGCGCGGTCATGCGCTTGAGGGTCCCACGGTCTCCGGTGTCGGGCGCGGCGTCGGTTCTGCTGCCACCCGCGGGCCGGCTGCGGCAGGATCGCCCGGGTGAGCAGCCGAGCCGCGGCGGACCAGCGCCTCAGCGACCTCGCCCGGCTGCGTCGGGTCCGCGACCGGATCGACCGGGAGTACGCGCAGCCCCTCGACGTCGCGGCGCTCGCCCGGGGCGTGCACATGTCCGCGGGGCACCTGAGCCGGGCGTTCCGGGCCGCCTACGGCGAGCCGCCCTACGCCTACCTGATGACCCGGCGGATCGAGCGGGCGATGGCGCTGCTGCGCCGGGGCGACCTGAGCGTCACGGAGGTGTGCTTCGCGGTCGGCTGCTCGTCGCTGGGCACGTTCAGCACCCGGTTCACCGAGCTGGTCGGCATGCCGCCGAGCGTCTACCGGCGGATGGCGGACGGTGCGACGGAGGGGATGCCGCCGTGCGTGGCCAGGCAGGTGACCAGACCGGTCAGGAATCGAGAAGCACCGGTCACCGGGCCCTCCCTAGCGTGACCGGCATGGACACCACCGGCATGGACCTCACCATCCACTCCAGCTTCCTGCCGCACACCGACCCGGAGGCATCGCTGCTCTTCTGGCGCGACACCTTGGGATTCGAGGTCCGCCTCGACGTCGGCTACGAGGGCATGCGCTGGATCACCGTGGGCCCGCCCGGCCAGCCCGACACGGCGATCGTGCTCCACCCACCGTCGGCCGGCCCGGACCTCACCGACGACGAACGCCGCACCATCGAGGAGCTGCTGGCCAAGGGCAGCTTCTTCGGGGTCAACCTGGCCACTCCCGACCTCGACGGCACCTTCGCGGCGCTGGCCGGCGGCGGCGTCGAGGTGGTCCAGGAGCCGACCGACCAGCCCTATGGTCTGCGGGACTGCGCCGTCCGCGACCCGGCGGGCAACCTGATCCGCATCCAGCAGCTGAGCTGAACCCGGGGCAGTGCACCCGGGCGGAGGGAGAGTGCGATGAGCCCCGCCACCACGAGCCCCGCCACCACGAGCCCCGCCACCACGAGCAGGGCCACCGGCCCCGCCACCACGAGCCCCGCCGCACCGCCGTCGGATCGGCACGCGGCCGACGGCCACGACCTGATCCGGGTGATCGGCGCGCGGCAGAACAACCTCAAGGACGTCAGCGTCGAGATCCCGAAGCGCCGGCTGACCGTGTTCACCGGCGTCTCCGGTTCGGGCAAGAGCTCGTTGGTGTTCGGCACGATCGCCGCGGAGTCGCAGCGGCTGATCAACGAGACCTACAGCTCGTTCGTCCAGGGGTTCATGCCGTCGCTGGCCCGGCCGGAGGTCGACCTGCTCGACGGGCTGACCACGGCGATCATCGTCGACCAGGAGCGGATGGGCGCCAACCCCCGCTCCACGGTGGGCACCGCCACCGACGCCAACGCCTTGCTGCGCATCCTGTTCAGCCGGCTCGGGCAGCCGCACATCGGCTCGCCGCAGGCATTCTCCTTCAACGTCGCCTCGATCAGCGGCGCGGGCGCGGTCACCTTCGAGCAGGGCGGCAGGACGGTGAAGGAGCGCCGCGAGTTCAGCATCACCGGTGGGATGTGTCCCCGCTGCGAGGGCATGGGCCGGGTCAACGACATCGACGTCAGCCAGCTCTACGACGACAGCAAGTCGCTCAACGAGGGCCCGTTCACCGTCCCCGGGTACAGCGCCGACGGCTGGTACGGCCGCATCTACAGCGGCTGCGGCTTCTTCGACCCGGACAAGCCGATCCGCGAGTTCACCGACACCGAGCTGCACGACCTGCTGCACAGGGAGCCGACGAAGATCAAGGTCGACGGGATCAACCTGACCTACGAGGGGCTGATCCCGAAGATCCAGAAGTCGATGCTGGCCAAGGACCGGGAGGCGATGCAGCCGCACGTCCGGGCGTTCGTGGACCGGGCGGTCGTGTTCACCACCTGCCCGGACTGCGAGGGCACCCGGCTCAGCGCGGAGGCGCGGTCCTCGCGCATCCGGGGGAAGAACATCGCCGAGGTCTGCGCGATGCAGATCAGCGACCTCGCCGGATGGGTGCGCGGGATCGACGAGCCGTCGGTGGCGCCGTTGCTGGGCGGGCTGGGGGAGACCCTCGACGCGTTCGTGGAGATCGGCCTGGGCTACCTCAGCCTGGACCGGCCCGCGGGCACGCTGTCCGGCGGTGAGGCGCAGCGCACCAAGATGATCCGCCACCTCGGCTCCTCGCTGACCGACGTCACCTACGTCTTCGACGAGCCGACGATCGGCCTGCACCCGCACGACATCGGGCGGATGAACGACCTGCTGCTGCGGCTGCGGGACAAGGGCAACACCGTGCTCGTGGTGGAGCACAAGCCGGAGACGATCGCGATCGCCGACCACGTCGTCGACCTCGGCCCCGGCGCCGGGACGGCCGGGGGAACCGTGTGCTTCGAGGGCACCGTGGCAGAGCTGCGGTCCAGTGGCACGCTCACCGGGCGGCACCTGGACGACCGGGTCTCGGTGAAGCCGGCGGTGCGCACGCCCTCGGGTGCGCTGGAGGTGCGGGGCGCCGGCACGCACAACCTGCGCGACGTCGACGTCGACATCCCGCTCGGCGTGCTCGTGGTGCTCACCGGCGTCGCGGGGTCCGGCAAGAGCTCGCTGGTCTCCGGCTCGGTGTCGGGGCGGGAGGGCGTGGTGACGGTCGACCAGACCCCGATCCGTGGCTCGCGCCGCAGCAACCCGGCGACCTACACCGGGCTGCTCGACCCGATCCGCAAGGCGTTCGCCAAGGCCAACGGGGTGAAGCCGGCGCTGTTCAGCGCGAACTCGGAGGGCGCCTGCCCGGCGTGCAAGGGCGCCGGGGTCATCTACACCGACCTGGCGACGATGGCCGGGGTCGCCACTCCCTGCGAGGAGTGCGAGGGCAAGCGGTTCCAGGCCGCGGTGCTGGAGCACCGGCTCGGTGGGCGGGACATCAGCGAGGTGCTGGCGATGTCGGTGGCGGAGGCGGAGGAGTTCTTCGGCGCCGGCGACTCCCGCACCCCGGCTGCGCACAAGGTCCTGACCCACCTGGCCGACGTCGGGCTCGGTTACCTCACCCTCGGCCAGCCGCTCACCACGCTCTCCGGTGGTGAACGCCAGCGGCTCAAGCTGGCCACGCAGATGGGCTCCGACGGCGGGGTGTTCGTGCTGGACGAGCCGACCACGGGGCTGCACCTGGCCGACGTCGAGCAGCTGCTCGGGCTGCTCGACCGGCTGGTCGACGGCGGGACGTCGGTCGTCGTCATCGAGCACCACCAGGCGGTGATGGCGCACGCCGACTGGATCATCGACCTCGGTCCCGGCGCCGGCCACGACGGCGGCCGGGTGGTCTTCGAGGGCACGCCGGCCGATCTGGTCGCCTCGCGGGCCACCCTGACCGGCGAGCACCTGGCGGCCTACGTCAACGGCTGAGCTGCGGGCGGCGCCGCGACCAGGCGGTTTACGCCGTAAACCGTGCGGACTAGACTCGCCCGATGCCGTTGATCCTGCATGTCGGTGGTCCCCGCGACGGCCAGGTCGACGACCTGCCCGAGGAAGCCCTCGCCTCGTCCCTGCTCGTCTACGACGGGCCCCGGTGGCTCGGCGTCTACGAGCGGGTCGCTCCCCGGCGCACCGTGGACACCCCTCGCGGCGAGGCCGAGGTCTGGGCGGTGCACGAGTAGCCACGCCGGCCGCGCTGCCAGGCACGTGGACGAGGCGGGCGCGGCAGAGGCCCGTACCGGGGTTGCCTCAGAACGGGGTACGACAGTTTTGGCCCGCTCGCGGGAGGACGCCCACCCGGGCCGGGAGGACGGTTCCCGCCGGTGGGGGCGCCGCGGGTCAGCCGGCAGCGGAGTGGGACAGGGCCGCCCGGACCTCGTCGTCGGTGGTGGAGCGGAAGTCGAGGTAGCCCTGGCCGACGGCGGAGAACGACTCGGGTGCCCAGAGGCAGACGACCTCGTCGACCTCGGTGGCCAGCTGCCCGCAGACCCTCGGCGACGCCACCGGGACGGCCACGGTGAGCCGGCGGGGTGTCTGCCGGCGGACCGCGTTGAGAGCTGCCCGCATGGTGGACCCGGTGGCGAGCCCGTCGTCCACCACGATCACCGGCCGGCCGGTCAGCGGGGTGACCGGGCGGCCCTGCCGGTAGGCGGCCTCCCGGCGGCGGAGCTCGACGACCTCCCGTTCCCGGGCGCTGCCGAAGGTCTCCTCGTCGACGTCCACGTGCGCCAGGACGCGCTCGTCGCGCACGGTCTCGATCTCGGAGTCGACCGCCGCGATGGCGCCCATGGCGAACTCCGGGTGCCAGGGCACCCCGATCTTGCGGACGACGACGATGTCCAGCGCGCCGCCGAGCGCGCGGGCGACCTCTGCGGCGACCACCACCCCACCCCGCGGCAGGCCGAGCACCACGAGCTCAGGATCGGCGTGCTCGGCGAGGCGAGCAGCGAGGGCGCGGCCCGCCTCGGCGCGGTCGGCGAACGGCTTCGTGGTCGTGGACATCGGTCCTCCTCGGTCGTGGTCCCGTCGATCGGTCCGCTGCCCCTACCCGTTCTGCGCGACGGGGCATCGCCGGCGGCGTGCCGGGTAGGGGCACCACGCCGTGGCCGCCGAGCCGAGGCGCCCGGCCGCTCGTCCCGGAGGTGGTCTGCCCGCCCCGGGGCCACGACGGAGAGGGCTGCCATGCAGGCCCACGAGATCACGTCCGCAGTCCAGCAGTCGGCAGGGATCGACACGTCCGAGCACGCGCACCAGGCGGTCGCGGCCACCCTGACGGTCCTCGGGCAGCGACTGTCCACCGAGGCCGGGGACCTGGCCGCCCAGCTGCCCGCGGAGTTCGCGCGGTGCCTGCCGGACGGCGGGGAGGCCGAGCGGTTCGACCTGCCGGAGTTCTACCGCCGGGTCGCCGACCAGGAGGGCCGCGGGTGCACCCCGGAGCAGGCCCGGCAGCACGCCCGGGCGGTGACTGCCGCCCTGCGGGAGGCCGTGGGTGCGGAGTACCAGCACCTGCTGGCCCAGCTCCCGGACGACTACGCGGACCTGCTGCACACCGAGAACGTCCAGCACTGAGCCGATGCGCGGCCGGCTCCCCGGCCGGTCGCGCGCACCCATGGGGAGAGGAGACGGGATGACCGGGGTGGAGTTCGACCCACAGGTGCAGGAACTGGCCCGGCCGTTGCGCGATGCCGGCGACCTGGACCCGCTGCTCGAGCGGATCGGGTCGGCCCGCATCGTGCTGCTGGGGGAGGCCTCGCACGGCACCCACGAGTACTACGCGTGGCGCACGGAGCTGACCCGCCGGCTGGTCGCCGAGGCCGGTTTCTCCTTCGTCGCCGTGGAGGGGGACTGGCCGGACTCCCACCGGGTGAACTGCTCGGTGACGCTCGCCTCCGGTCCGGAGGACCCCCGTGAGGTGCTGCGGGGCTACGCGCGCTGGCCGACCTGGATGTGGGCCAACGAGGAGGTCGCCGACCTGACCCGCTGGCTGCGCGGGCACAACGCCGACCGGCGGCCGGCCGATCGGGTCGGCTTCCACGGACTCGACGTCTACAGCCTCTGGGAGTCCCTGCAGGCGGTGCTGGACCACCTCCGGGAGCACGACCCCGAGCACGTGGCGACGGCGCTGGCTGCCTTCCGGTGCTTCGAGCCCTACGCCGAGGACCCGCAGGCCTACGCGCGGGCCACCCGGCTGGTCCCGACCAGCTGCGAGGACCAGGTGGTGGCCCTGCTCGCCGACCTCCGCGCCCGCACGGCCACCGACGGACGGTGGGACCGGGACGCCGCCTTCGACGCCGAGCAGAACGCCCGGGCAGCGGCCGGCGCGGAGGCCTACTACCGGGAGATGGTCCGCGGCGGACCGACGTCCTGGAACGTGCGCGACATCCACATGGCCGACACCCTCGACCGGCTGCTGGAGCACCACGGCCCCGGCTCCCGCGCAGTGGTGTGGGAGCACAACACCCACGTCGGGGACGCCCGGTACACCGACATGGCCGACGCCGGCATGGTCAACGTCGGGCAGCTGGTGCGTGAGCGGTACGGCGAGGACGACGTCGTCATCGTCGGCTTCGGCAGCCATCACGGCAGCGTCATGGCCGCCGACGAGTGGGGTGCCCCGATGGAACGGATGCCGCTGCCGCCGGCCCGGCGGGGCAGCGTGGAGGCCCTGCTGCACGACACCCTGGCGGCGAACAGCGCGCTGTTCGTCGTCCCGCCCGAGCTGCCCGGGTGGCTGGCCGAGGAGCGCGCCCACCGTGCGGTCGGCGTGGTCTACCACCCCGGTGCCGAGCGCTGGGGCAACTACGTGCCGACGGTGCTGGGCCGCCGCTACGACGCGTTCTGCTGGTTCGACGAGTCGCGGGCGGTGACGCCGCTGCGGGACGCCCGGCCCATGAGCGGCGAGCAGGAGACCTGGCCCGATGCCGTCTGACCGCCGCACCGTGCAGCTGACCGTCGACGGGGGGTCGCTGACCGGGGACCTGGTCGTCCCGGCCGCGGCGCAGGGCGTGGTGCTGTTCGCGCACGGCAGCGGCAGCAGCCGGCACAGCCCGCGCAACCGGCAGGTCGCCCAGGCGCTGCAGGCGGCGGGCTTCGGCACCCTGCTGCTCGACCTGCTCACCGAGGACGAGGAACGGGTCGACGAACGGACCCGCCAGCACCGCTTCGACATCCCGCTGCTCGCCGCGCGGCTCACCGCCGCCGCTGACCGGCTCGGCGAGGAGGAGGGCACCGCATCCCTGCCGGTGGCGACCTTCGGCGCCAGCACCGGGGCGGCGGCCGCGCTGATCACCGCGGCCGACCGGCCGGACCGGGTCCGGGCGGTGATCTCGCGGGGCGGGCGCCCCGACCTCGCCGGCGCCGCGCTCGGCCGGGTGCGGGCGCCGACGCTGCTGCTGGTCGGCGCCGCCGATGAGCAAGTGCTCGCGCTGAACCGGGACGCCGCCGGGCAGCTGGCGGGCGAGCACGAGGTCAGCGTGGTCCCCGGGGCGACCCACCTGTTCCCGGAGCCCGGCGCCCTCGAGCAGGTGGTCGAGCGTTCGATCGCCTGGCTGCGCCGCTGGGTGCCGGGGACGCCGGCCGGCCCGCCCTGAGCCGGCTGGGGCCGGTCGGGGCGGCGCGTCGGCCCGCCGTCGGCTCGGGGTCAGCTGGTGGGGCGGCGTCCCCGGCCTGCTGCGCCTTCTCCCCGGCGTGGGCGGCCATGCTGCCTCCCGGCCCTCGCGTCAGGGCCGCCAGGTGGGCCGGAGCAGCCGGGCCAGGCGGTCCGGTGCCGACGTCCGGGGTGGCCGGGCTTCCCCCCGCGTCCAGGACCGCGCGCCGAGCCGCAGCCCGGCGCCGGCGAGGTGGCGGAGCAGCACGATCACCGCGGTGGTGGCGATGCCCTGCCAGTCCGGCTCCCCGGCCAGCCGGAGCAGGCCGGCGGCCAGCAGCAGGTCGAGCAGCACCCCCAGCGCCAGCGCCGGACGGCGGGTGCTGGCGAGGGTGAGCGCCCCGGCGACGAGGGCGAACGCGGAGAGCAGCTGCGGCCCCAGCCCGGTGACCGCGTCGACCGTCACGTGGTGCGCTCCCGCCGATCGCCGTCGCCGGAGTCCGCCTGCTCCCGGTCCCGCTCGGCGACCTGGCGTCGTTCCTCGGCGATCTCCCGGCCGAGGAACCAGTTCAGCGCGGTCCGGATCGCCGCGACGGCGGCCAGCTTCCCGAGCTCCTCGAAGCTCGGCGCGACCGCCGTCCGCAGCACGTCGCTGGCCAGCTGGAACTCCAGGCCCAGGGCGAGGAAGCGGCCCAGGGTGAGCCGGACGGGGACGAAGGCACGGTCGTCGCGGTCCCGCAGCGCGACCCAGAGGAAGCGGGCGAAGGCCCACAGGGCGCCGATGATGATGACGACGACGGCGCACGCCTCGACGATGACGACGAGCAGGTTGACGGCGTCCGCGAGCAGCTCTTCCACGCAGCGCCCCTACCCGGGTGGCCGACGCGCACGCCGGGCCCCGGTCAGCGCAGCGGGATCTCCACCCCGCGCTCGGCCTCGCCGCGGGGGCCGGTCCAGCGACGGTCCGCGGCGTCGATCGCCACGTCGTTGATGCTCGCCTCGCGGCGGCGCATCAGCCCGTGCGCGTCGAACTCCCAGTTCTCGTTGCCGTGGCTGCGCCACCACTGCCCGGACGTGTCGTGCCACTCGTACTGGAAGCGGACGGCGATCCGGTCGTCGGTGAACGCCCACAGCGACTTGCGCAGCACGTAGTCGAGCTCGCGCTCCCACTTGGCGGTGAGGAAGTCGACGATCTCGGCGCGACCGGACAGGAACGTGTCCCGGTTCCGCCACTGCGAGTCCTCGGTGTAGGCCAGCGACACCCGCTCCGGGTCCCGGGAGTTCCACGCGTCCTCGGCGGCCTGCACCTTCTGCGACGCGGTCTCCCGGGTGAACGGCGGCAGCGGTGGGCGATCGGTCACGGGGGCTCCAGCAGGTCGGTGGTGGGTCGGCTCGGTGGTGGGTCCGCTCGGTGGTGGGTCGGCTCGGTGGCGGCTCGGCCCATCGTGGCCGACGGCGCAGCCGGTCACCAGCCGTCGGGGTCCCCGGCGGCGGTCAGCGCCCGGTCGACCGGCGGTGAGCCGCGCAGCCGGACGCGACGCCCGGCCAGCTCGGCGACCGCCAGGTGGTCCAGCAGCAGCTCCAGCCCGGACGGCGACAGCGCCGTCACCGAGCCGACGTCGATGGCGTCCACCCGCACCGGCTCCCGTCCGTACCGGGCGACGAAGGCCGCCACGGCCGCCACGTCGACCTGCCCGGCCAGGCACAGCAGCCGCCCGCCGGAGGTGTTCAGCAGGCGCACCACGCCCCGCACGCCCGGGGTCTCGGCCGCGCCTCCGGCGGCGGGCCCGCTCACGCGCTGGCGCGGGGGCGGTCGGCGTCACCGGTGCGCTGGACCATGGCCAGCACCGCGTCGACGACGACGTCCGGGTGGGTCAGCGGCAGCATGTGCCCACCGTCGGGGACCTCCACCAGCTCGGCCCGGGCGATCCGCTCGACCAGGCGTTCCGCGTCGGGGCCGGAGACCTCGCTGTCGTCGGATCCGTGCACCACCGTCACCGGCACCGTGACCGCGGGGGCCAGCTGCTGACCGTCGTGGCTCAGGCTGGCCAGCGCGGTCCGCGCCAGTGCCCGTCCGCGGGTGCGCAGGAAGTCCTCCCGCACCCGGGCCACCAGGTGTTCCGGGGCGCCCGGGGCGAAGGCGTACCAGCGGGTCAGCCGGGCGGTGAGCCAGCGCCACGGACGCAGCGCGTGGCCCAGGCCGATGGCCGCCACCACGACGGCCAACCAGAGCCCCCGCACCACCCCGGCCAGCGGGGCGGGTGCGCTGCCGTCCGGGAGCCCCGGCAGGGTGACGGCGGAGCCCCCCGACCCGGCGAAGACGATGCCGGACAGCTCGTCGTCCCCGGTGGTGGCGACGTGCTCCAGCAGGATCGCGCCGCCGAGGCTGTGCACCAGGGCGGTGGCCCGCTCGCCGTCGGACCGGACCTGGTCCAGGACGGCGCCCAGGTCGGCGGCGTGGGTGGCCAGCGAGTAGGACCCGCCGCGGGCCGCCCCGCTGTCGCCGTGCCCGCGCAGGTCGTAGGCGACGACCCGGCAGGAGCCGGCCAGCCGCCCGGGCACGTCACCCCAGGAGCTGGTCGACATCCCCATCCCGTGCACCAGGACCACCAGGGGAGCCTCCGGAGGCCCCCAGGTGGTCAGTGCCAGACGGGTGCCGTCGGTGGAGACGACGTCGGGCATGCAGGTCTCCTCGGAGGGCATCCGCGCTCTGTGCCCGTTGCCGCAGGCGGTCAATCCTCGGGACCGGAGCCCCGGTCCGCCGGTGGACGCCCCGCAGAGCCGGCCTCCGCCCACCTACTAGGTTGAGCCCGACGCAACGCAGTCCAGGCAGCGATCGGCGAGGTGGGTCAAGTGGGCAGGTCGGTGCTGGTGACCGGCGGCAACCGGGGGATCGGGCTGGCCATCGCCCGTTCCTTCGCCGAGCAGGGCGACTCGGTGGCGATCACCCACCGGGGCAGCGGCGCACCCGACGGGCTGTTCGGCGTGCAGTGCGACGTCACCGACGCCGCGGCGGTCGACCGGGCGTTCACCGAGGTCGAGGAGCACCAGGGCGCGGTCGAGGTGCTGGTCAGCAACGCCGGCATCACCCGCGACGGGCTGCTGCTGCGGATGGGCGAGGAGCAGTTCACCGACGTCGTCGACGCGAACCTGACCGCGGCCTACCGGGTGGCCAAGCGGGCGGCGTCGAAGATGGTGCGGGCCCGCGCCGGCCGGATGGTCTTCATCAGCTCGGTGGTGGGCCTGTCCGGCTCCGCCGGGCAGGTGAACTACGCGGCGAGCAAGTCCGGGCTGGTCGGGCTGGCCCGCTCGATCGCCCGCGAGCTGGGCAGCCGCAACATCACCGCGAACGTCGTGGCGCCGGGCTTCGTCGCCACCGACATGACCGCGGAGCTGCCCGAGCAGCGGCAGCAGGAGATCCTCGGGCAGGTGCCGCTGGGCCGCTACGCGCAGGCCGACGAGATCGCCGGCGTCGTGCGGTTCCTGGCGAGCGAGCAGGCGGGGTACATCACCGGGGCGGTCGTCCCGGTCGACGGCGGACTGGGGATGGGGCACTGACCATGGGGATCCTTGACGGCAAGAAGATCCTGATCGCCGGCGTGCTGACGGAGGCGTCGATCGCCTTCTCCGCGGCGCGGATCGCGCAGGAGCAGGGCGCCACCGTCGTCCTGTCGAACTTCGGCCGGGCGTTCTCGCTCTGCCAGCGGATCGCCAAGCGGCTTCCGCAGGAGGCGCCGGTGGTCGAGCTGGACGTGACGGACACCGAGCACCTGTCGACGCTGGCCGACCGGCTGCGCGAGCACCTCGGGGGTGACGACGCGCGGCTGGACGGCGTCGTCCACTCGATCGGGTTCGCGCCCCAGGAGGCGATGGGGGAGGGCTTCCCGGAGGTCGGCTGGGAGCACGCCGCCACCGCCTTCCAGGTCTCGGCCTGGTCGCTGGCGTCGCTGACCCAGGCCTGCCGGCCGCTGTTCGGTGAGTCGGCCTCCGTCGTCGGCCTCACCTTCGACGCGACCGTCGCCTGGCCGGTCTACGGCTGGATGGGGGCGGCCAAGGCCGCGCTGGAGTCGACCTCCCGGTACCTGGCCCGCGAGCTCGGGCCCGAGGGCGTGCGGGTGAACCTGGTCGCCGCCGGCCCGCTGCGCACCATGGCGATGAAGTCGATCCCCGGCAGCAACCAGTTCGAGGAGGCGTGGGAGCAGCGCGCCCCGCTGGGCTGGTCGGTCACCGACACCGACCCCGCGGGCAAGGCCGTCGCCGCCCTGCTGTCGGACTGGTTCCCCGCCACCACCGGGGAGATCGTGCACGTGGACGGCGGGTTCCATGCCGTCGGTGTCTGACCTCTCCCGCCCGGCGCACCCGATGCCGGAGGGGGCGTCGATCACCCCGGCCGGCCAGCAGCCCGACGAGGAGCCCTCGCTCGCCGTGCGCAACAACGGCGGGGTCGCCCCGTCGGCCACCCCCGCGCCGGCCGGCCGCCGCGAGGCGCTGCTGGTGCTCGGCTTCGGCGGCCCGGAGGGGCCGGCGGACGTGATGCCGTTCCTGGAGAACGTGACCCGCGGTCGCGGCATCCCCCGCGAGCGGCTGGAGGCCGTCGCCGAGCACTACCACCACTTCGGCGGCGTCAGCCCGATCAACGACCAGAACGAGGCGCTGATCGCGGCCCTGGAGGCCGAGCTGGAGACGGCGGGCATCGACCTGCCGGTGTACTGGGGCAACCGCAACTGGGCGCCCTACGTCGAGGACGCCTGGCGGCAGATGGCCACCGACGGCGTCGAGCACGCCTACGTGCTCGCCACCTCGGCGTACGCCTCGTTCTCCGGCTGCCGGCAGTACCACGAGGACGTCGCCCGGGCCCGGGTCGCGCTGGAGTCCGACCCGGCCGCGCCGGCCGGCCCCACCGCGGAGAAGCTGCCGCACTACTTCGACGCCCCGGGCTTCGTGCAGGCCAACGCCGACGCGCTGACCGCCGCCCTGGCGCAGCTGCCGGCCGACCTGCGCGACGGCGCCCGGTTGGTCGCCACCGCGCACAGCATCCCGAACGCGATGGCCGACGTCGCCGGGCCCCGGGGCCACGCCTACGAGGCCGAGCTGCAGCGCGCCGCCGAGCTGGTCGTCGCGGCCGCCGCGCCCGGCCGCGACTTCGACCTGGTCTGGCAGAGCCGCAGCGGCCCGCCCTCGGTGCCGTGGCTGGAGCCCGACGTCAACGACCACCTGCGGGCGCTGGCGGAGAACGGGGAGCAGGCCGTCGTCGTCTTCCCGGTCGGGTTCATCAGCGACCACCTCGAGGTCATCTGGGACCTGGACAACGAGGCGAAGGAGACCGCCGAGGAGCTCGGCCTCGCCTTCGCCCGGGCCGCGACGGCGGGCACGCACGAGGCGTTCGTCCGGTCGCTGCGCCAGCTGCTCGAGGAGCGCCGCGCCGGTGGCGAGCCCCGCCTGGGCACCAACTGCCCGGCGTCCTGCTGCTTCGTGCAGCGCCCCGCCCGCCCGGCAGCCTGACACGCTGTTCCCGCAGTTGATCATCGGCGAACGGCTGTCCCGACCGGCGTGCCGGGCAACCGTTCGCCGATGATCAACCGGTGGGGCGTCAGTCCCTCGGCACCCAGTTGTAGGCGGCGACCGTCGCCTCGCGCACGGCGGTGGCCAGCGGGCGCAGCGCCTCGTCCCGGGCGGCTGCCTGGGTGCGGGTGACCGCGGCGCCGGGCGCGTCGGCCATCGCCAGGTCCAGCACCCGGCGGAGCCGCTGTGCCCGGCCGAGCACCGAGACGGCGAGCGGGTCGTGGTCGCCCGGCAGGCCGGGTGCGCGCACCCCCTTCGCCAGCCCGGCCAGCAGCGCCGGCACCTCCGGGTGCCACCGGGCCAGGTCGAGCGAGGCCAGCGTGCGCGCCGCATCCCCGACCGCGAGGTCCAGCGCCCCCGACGCGGCCCGCAGGGTCCCCTCCGCGAGGGGCGCGGCCGGGGGAGCGGGGGCCAGCGGCACCGCGGTCCAGGCGACCATCTCCGTGCCCAGCTCCTCGGGCACGAGCGCGACCTGCCCGCCGACCGCGACCTGCCCCGACGCGAGTGCCAGCGCGGTCAGCGCGGGGACGGCGGGCACCCCGCGGGTGTCCCCGGGAGCCGGCAGCACCAGCTGCAGCCGCTGCTCCCCGAGGCCCCGCAGCGCGCTCAGCGCCCAGCCCAGCGGGACCGCCTCGTCGGTGCCGGGCATCCCGACGACCCGGTGGGCGGTGTCCCCGGTGACGGCGTCGAGCGCCTCGTCGTAGGAGGAACGGCCGGTGAGCCAGGCGGTGGCCCAGACGGCGAGACGGCCGGCGGCGAGATCGTGCACGGTGACCGAGGCTACGACGACCTCGGGGGGGGCCGCCCAGGCGGGCGGCACGCGCGCGCAACGAGCGGCCGGGCACAGCTGCGCGTGCCAGACTCGGCACGTGGCTGCCTGGTTGCTCTGGTTGATCGCCTCAGGCCTGTTCGCGGCCGGGGAGGTCGCCAGCCTGGACCTGGTGTTGCTCATGTTCGCCGGCGGCGCCCTGGGTGGGATGAGCGTCGCCCTGCTGGGCGGGGCGGTGTGGCTCCAGCTGGCCGCGTTCATCGTCGTCTCCGTCGGCCTGCTCGTGGTGGTCCGCCCCATCGCCAAGCGGCACCTGGTCGACCGCACCCCCGAGCAGATCGACGGGGTCGCGACCTACGTCGGCCGCGAGGCCGTGGTCAGCCGGCGCGTCGACAACACCGAGGGCCGCGTCCGGCTCGGCGACGACGAGTGGACGGCCCGCACCCAGCTCGACGGCGAGGCCTACGAGGTCGGGACCGAGGTGCGCATCGTGCAGATCGAGGGCCCGATCGCCTACGTCAGCCACCTCTGATGGTCGCGATCGGGTGACGCCGCCCGGCGGGGGGTGACCCACCGTTCCGAAAGGGGCAGGATCGATGCCACGCACCGCCTCCTAGGAACGGAGCACCACCCGCGTGGATGCCGCCCTGATCGCCCTGATCGTCATCGCCGTGCTCGTCATCTTCGTGCTGGCCAGGAGCGTGACGATCGTCCCCCAGGCCCAAGCGAAGGTCGTCGAGCGACTCGGTCGCTACAGCCGCACCCTGTCGCCGGGCCTGGCGCTGCTCGTCCCGTTCGTCGACCGGGTGCGGGCCACCATCGACCTGCGCGAGCAGGTCATCTCCTTCCCGCCGCAGCCGGTGATCACCGCCGACAACCTGCAGGTCGGCATCGACACCGTCGTCTACTTCCAGGTCACCGACCCGCGCCTGGCCGTCTACGGCATCGCGAACTACATCACCGGCATGGAGCAGCTGACCACCACCACGCTGCGCAACGTCGTCGGTGGGCTGAACCTGGAGGGCGCGCTGACCGGCCGGGACGGCATCAACTCCCAGCTGCGCACGGTGCTGGACGGCACCACCGGCCCCTGGGGCCTGCGGGTGGCCCGGGTGGAGATCAAGGCGATCGACCCGCCGCCGTCGATCCAGGACTCCATGGAGAAGCAGATGCGCGCCGACCGCGACAAGCGCGCGGTCATCCTCACCGCCGAGGGGCAGCGGCAGTCGGCGATCACCACCGCCGAGGGCCAGAAGGCCGCCTCGATCCTGTCGGCGGAGGGCAAGAAGCAGGCCGCGATCCTCGACGCCGAGGCCGAGCGGCAGAGCCGGATCCTGCGCGCCGAAGGTGAGCGCGCCGCGCTGTTCCTGCAGGCGCAGGGGCAGGCGAAGAGCATCGAGACGGTGTTCCAGGCCATCCACGACGGCAAGCCCGACCAGGGGCTGCTGGCCTACCAGTACCTGCAGACGCTGCCGAAGATCGCCCAGGGCGACGCCAACAAGATGTGGATCGTGCCCAGCGAGTTCAGCAAGGCGCTGGAGGGGCTGTCCAAGCTGGGTGGCGGCGACGACGGCGACGGGGCCCGCAGCTGGCTGGACGTCGACGCGTCCTCCGGCGCCCAGGGCGCGACCCAGGCGCCGGCGTCGTCCCTGGACACCAGCAACTGGTTCGACTCGAACCTGCCGCCGGCCGCCGAGCAGCCCGAGGCCAAGATCTCGCTGTCCAGCATCGCCGACCAGGCGGGGGAGACGGCGCCGCAGATCCCGAAGCCCCCGCCGCTGTCCCAGGTCAAGCAGGACGTGCAGGAGAGCGGCCCCGCCGCCGACCCCCGCAACCGCCCCGCGGACGACGACCCGCTGGAGCTCCCCCCGTCCTGACGCACTGAACGCCGATGGCCCAGAACTCGTTGAGTTCTGGGCCATCGGCGTTCGGCCCCGTCCAGAGGCTCGCCCCCGAGCTTGCGAGGGGGTGAGGAGGACGGGGTCCTTAATCCTTGAGCAGGCCCTCGCGGAGCTTGGCCAGCGTCTGGGAGAGCAGCCGGGAGACGTGCATCTGCGAGATGCCGATGTCCGCGGCGATCTGCGACTGGGTCATGTTCCCGAAGAACCGCAGGATCAGGATGCGGCGTTCGCGGGCCGGGATGGTGGCCAGCAGCGGCTGCAGCGACTCCCGGTACTCCACGCCCTCGAGCGCGGCGTCCTCCTCGCCCAGCGTCGCCGCCAGGGTCGGGGAGTCCTCCTCGCCGGAGAGCCGCTCGTCCAGCGAGCTGCTGCGGTAGGCGTTGGCCACCGCCAGGCCCTCGAGCACCTCGGCGCGCGGGATGCCCAGGTGCTCGGCCAGCTCCGACGGCGTCGGGGCGTGACCGTTCTTCTGGGACAGCTCGCTGACCGCCGCGTTGAGCGACAGGTGCAGCTCCTGCAGCCGGCGCGGCACGCGCACCGACCAGCCCTGGTCGCGGAAGTGCCGCTTGATCTCCCCGGTGATGGTCGGCACCGCGAAGGACAGGAACTCGACCCCGCGGCTGGGGTCGAAGCGGTCGATCGCGGCGATCAGCCCGAGGGTGCCCACCTGCAGCAGGTCGTCGAACGGCTCGCCGCGGTTGCTGAACCGACGGGCGAAGTGCCGGACCAGCGGCAGGTGCTCCTCGACGAGGATCTCCCGCAGCCGCTCCCGACGGGGGTCGTCCTTCTCCAGGCCGGCCAGCTCGACGAACAGCGGCGCGGTCCGCTCCGCTCGTCGGCGGTTGTCCGAGATCGGCACCGGGTCCACGGCGGGCTCGGCGTCGACACCGGCGGGCTCGGCACCGGCCGGGTCGACCACCGGGGGCTCGGCACCGGCGGGCTGAGCACCGGCGGGCTGGGTACCGGCGGGCTCGGCACCGGGGAGGTCGGCCGGTGCGATGGCGTCAGTGGTCACGTCGCTACCGCTCCCCGTGGTGTCGTCGACCGGCGTCCGGGGTCGGGCCGGAGCGCCGGTGCCGGCGCCGAGGACATCATCGGTGGCCGGCTGGTCCGTGGCAGCCGACCGGGTCACCGTGCGACCGAGACGTCGTGGTCGGTGGGGCTGAACGTGTCAGCTGCCTGCGCCGCCACGCTGTACCGGCGCAGCCGCTTGACCATCGCGATGCAGGCGACCGGGGTGGCCGCCCCGTCGCCGCCGGGCACGGCGACCTGGGTGCTCGGGCCCGCCTCCACGGTGTCGACCAGCGTGGCCAGGACCGCCCAGCCGAAGCCGTCCCGCGGCACGTCGACCCCGGCCGCCGTCGGCACCCAGGCGTCGATGCGCAGGTGCTCCCGGGTGGCCTCGAAGACCACCGTCAGCGGGGAGTCGCCCAGCGCGACCGCGGCGAGCGTGGCGCACGCCTCGTCGACGGCCAGCCGCAGGTCCTCCACGGCGTCGAGGTCGAAGTCCATCCGCATCGCCAGGTCCCCGGTCATCGCGCGCACCGCAGGCAGCTGCGTGGGTGAGGTCGGGACCCGCAGTTCCAACCGTTCGGCCCGCCGCTCACCCGTGGGGGCGGCGCCCGTCGTGTCGACCATGCGTCGTCTGCTCCTTCGTCGTCCCCGCGCCCCCGGCTGGGAGCGCGGCGGTCCGTCCGGTGCACCCGGGTGCGGCGCCGTGGCCGGCGCGCGAGCGACGAGCGGTCGCCCCTCGGGTGCGTGCACGGGTACAGCCCGCTGTCCCGACGGTAGTCGGACCGCCTGCGGTTCGTGCCCAGCAGGGCGGCGCCCCAAACACGCCGTCACCGGGGTGAGTGGGATGGCGACAGGCTGTGTTTGGAACGGCCCGGCGCCGACCAACTCCTGAGCCGTGAGACTCCGCCGCAGCGACGTGCACACCCCGGGCTGGACCCGGCGCCGCGCCGGACGGGGCTTCTCCTACCGGGACGAGGCCGGCGCCCTGATCAAGGACGACGAGCGGCTGGACCGGGTGCGCGCCCTGGCCATCCCGCCGGCCTGGCGGGACGTCTGGATCTGCCCCTGGCCCAACGGCCACATCCAGGCGGTGGGCACCGACGCGGCCGGGCGTCGGCAGTACCGGTACCACGACGAGTGGCGGGCGCGGCGCGACGCCGCCAAGCACGAGCGGGTGCTGGAGATCTCCCGCCAGCTGCCCGACGTCCGCGACGAGGTGACTGCCGCGCTGCGCAAGCGCGGGCTCACCCGGGACCGGGTGCTGGCCACCGCGGTGCGGCTGCTCGACCTGGGCGCGTTCCGGGTCGGCAGCGAGCAGTACGCGGAGGACAACGGCACCTTCGGCCTGGCCACGCTGCGCCGCGAGCACGTGCGGGTGCGCGGCGAGCGGACCTTCTTCTCCTACACCGCCAAGGGCGGCATCGAGCGCGAGGTCGAGCTCACCGACCAGCCCACCGCCACGGTGGTGCGGCAGCTGCTGGAGCGCCCGGCCGAGACCGGTGCGGAGCTGCTCGGCTACTGGCTGCCCGACGGCAGCTGGCACGACGTGACCAGCGACGAGGTGAACTCCTACCTGAAGGAGGTCAGCGGCGCGGAGATCACCGCCAAGGACTTCCGCACCTGGACGGCGACGGTGATGATGGCCGCCACGCTCGCCGAGCAGCCCGCGCCGGGCAGCCGGACGGCACGGAAGCGGGCGGTCCGGCAGGCGTACGTGCGCGTCTCCGAGCAGCTGGGCAACACCCCGACGGTGGCCAGGACCAGCTACGTCGACCCGCGGGTGGTCGACCGCTACGAGCACGGCGAGACGATCGCCGATGCGCTGGCGGAGGCGGCGGGGGCACCGGACGACCGGACGGCCCAACGCACGCTGGAGGCCGCGGTCTGCAGCCTGCTGAGCAGCTGATGCCGGACCCCGTCACCGGGTCCGGCACGCAGCGACGGCGCCCCGCCGGAGCGGGGCGCCGTCGTCGCCGTGTCTGCGGCCCCTCCCCAGGGACCCGTCGCGAGCTCGCGAGGGGCGGGGAGGAGAGGGGTCCTTCCTCAGGCCTTCTCGGCGATGGTGAACAGGTCGATCAGACCGGTGACCTCCAGCGGCCGGGTGACCGCGCGGGTGTTGGCCACCAGGCGCAGGCCGACGTCGCGCGAGCGAGCCGACTTCTGCGTCTCCACGAGCACGGCCAGGCCGGCCGAGCCGAGGAACTGGACGCCGCAGAGGTCGATGACCAGCGCGGTGGGCTGCTGCTCCAGCTGGGTGTCCAGCGAGGCCCGCAGCACCGGTGCGGTGAAGGTGTCCACCTCGCCGATGACCGTCACGGTGACGGTGCCGTCGTCGTCGGTGGACGTCGACAGCGTGATCACGTCGTCGAAGGGGGCTTCGTTCGCGTCAGCCGCGGCCGACGCGCCTTCGGCGGGTGAGTCGGATGAGGTCACGGACTGCAGCTCCTCTCAGCGGCGGTGCGCGCAGGACGCGCGAACGCCCAGACAGCGTACTGGTGTACGCCGTCCCGTTCCTCGCGGCCCGTGCACCGGGTCTTCCAGACACCTGCTCCGGAGGCTTCCGGGCAGGCGACGGCTGGCTGCTCAACCGTGGCGCCCAACCTAGTCGGGCCATGATCGGCGCACCAATCCAGGCGGTGCGGACGCACGCCGAGGGCCGCGGCGTCCGGTACGCCGCGGCCCCTGGAGCGGTCGGTCAGGTGTTCTCGACGACGTGGACGGCGCTCTCCTCCGGGCCCTCGCCGCCGACCGGTGCGTCGGCGAACGCCTCGACGTCGTCGCCGGTCCGGTTGGTGCCGGAGTCGCTGAGCCGGTCGGTGTCCTCGTCCTGGTCCAGCTGGGCGAAGGCCCGGTCGGGGTCCTCGGCGGGGCGCACGTCGGGTGCGTCCTCGGGGATCTCCCGGTCCAGCCGGCCGCTCAGCGGCTCACCCTCGGTCTGCTCGCGCGCCGTCGTCCCGAAGTCCACGTCCTGGTGCTGGCGATCCCCGGGCTCGGGCGCGAACTCCGGGTCCTCGGCGCGGGCCATGGTCGGGCTGTCGTCCTGGGAGACCTCGGGGATCCCGTTGTCCTCGGGGAAGACGTCGCGGGCGGTCTGCCCCTCCGGGCCGACGTCCCCGCGCGGGCCGTCCGTCGTCCCGGTGAGGCCGCGCTCGTCGTCGGGGAACTCGGCGTCGTTCAGGGCGGAGTCGCGGGCGGCGCGGTCCGGGTCGGTCATGGTGGTGCCTCCGTTCTGCGCGCCTCGGGGGCGGGCGCGCTCGTCCGTCCGGCTGGACGGGGGAACCGGTCGGGTGACCGGCGTCGTGCGCAGCCCCTACCCGCGCACCCCCACGGCATGCGTGACCCCTCTCCCGCCAGGACCGGGCATGCGCGGCGTGGGCGACGGGTATCGGGGCGGCATGGCGATCACCGAAGATGTCCAGCGCATGGGCGCGCCGTTCCGGCGCTGGGCGCACACCCAGAAGCAGGAGTACACACACGGGGAGGCGCGGCCGCTCGGCGCGGACCTGGGTGCGATGGGCGTCTACGTCGGGCTGGTGGGTGCGGCGGCCGCCGCGATCCGCGCCTCGGGACGGGAGCTGCCCCAGCGGATCCCGCTCGGTGACGCGGCGCTGCTGACCATCGGGACGTTCCGGCTGGCGCGCCGGATCGCCAAGGACCCGGTGACCGCTCCCGTGCGCGCGCCCTTCGTCAGCTACCAGGGCACCTCCGGCGAGGCCGAGGTCGCCGAGGAGGTGCGCGAGCACGGCGGCGTCAAGCACGCCGTCGGTGAGCTGCTGACCTGCCCGTTCTGCATGGCGCAGTGGGTCGGCACCGGCTTCGTGCTCGGGTACGTCACCGCCCCGCGGGCCACCCGGCTGGCCGCCCTGACGATGACGATGGTCGCCGGCTCCGACGTGCTCCAGTTCGCCTACGACGCGATCCAGAACGGTGCGCTCCGCCCCGGCGGGGAGCCGCCCCCCGAGGACGTCACCGGCCAGTCCGTCTGAACCCGGCCGGTCACCCAGGGTGCACGCCTTGGTGCGGTGGTCGCGGCGGGCCGGTCACCCGCCCGGGTGGTCGACTGCGCTCCGTGGTCGTCTCGGGCTGCCGCGCCGGCGCTGACCTGCCTATCCTTCGATCTTGACGATGCCGGCGTCGCCGGCCCGGGGCGGGAGGTCAGTCGTGCGGTCGATCTGGCGGGGCGCCATCTCCTTCGGGCTGGTCAGCATCGGCGTCAAGCTCTACTCGGCGACCGAGGACCACGACATCCGCTTCCACCAGGTGCACAAGGCCGACGGCGGCCGGGTGAAGTACCGCCGGGTCTGCGCGGTGGACGGCGAGGAGGTCGAGTACGGCGACATCGCCAAGGGCTACGAGCTGCCCGACGGTCAGCTGGTCGTGCTCACCGACGAGGACTTCGACGAACTGCCCCTGGTGACCACCCGGGAGATCGAGGTGCTCCAGTTCGTCGACCAGGAGCAGATCGACCCGGTCCACTTCGAGAAGACCTACTACCTGGAGCCCGACGGCGTCGCGACCCGGCCGTACGTGCTGCTGCGCACCGCGCTGGAGAACGCCGGCCAGGTGGCGATCACCAAGATCGCGATCCGCCAGCGGGAGTCGCTGGCGGCGCTGCGGGTGCGCGAGGGCGTGCTGGTGCTGCACACCATGCGCTGGCCCGACGAGATCCGCCGGCCGGACTTCGGCTTCCTCGACGAGGACGTCGCCGTCCGACCGCAGGAGCTGGCGATGGCCGAGTCGCTGATCTCCACGATGGCCGGCGAGTTCGACCCCACCCAGTTCACCGACGACTACCGCGAGGCGATGCAGGCGCTGCTCGAGGCCAAGCAGTCCGGTGGCCAGGTGCAGCCCGCCCCGGACGTGGCCGACGAGGGCGGCGGGGCCGTGGTCGACCTGATGAGCGCGCTGCGGCGCAGCGTCGAACGGGCCGGGGGCAGTGCGCCGGCCGCGCGGGACGACGACCCCGACGAGGCAGCCACCGAGGCGGCCGCCGAGGAGGCGCCTCCGGCGAAGAAGGCGGCCGCGCGCAAGGCGCCGACGAAGAAGGCCCCGGCGAAGAAGGCGGCTGCCACGAAGGCGCCGGCGAAGAAGGCGGCCGCGGAGCAGACCCCCGCAGGCGGCGAGGCCCCGGCCAAGGCCACCAAGCGCACCTCCCGCCCCCGCAAGACCGCCTGACCCGGCGTGGCCGCCGCCGACCCGCTGGCCTCCTACCGGGCCAAGCGGGACCCGACCCGCACCGCCGAGCCGGTCCCGCCGGCCGGGCAGCCGCTGCCCCGGGGCGACGACGACACCTTCGTCGTCCACGAGCACCGCACGGCCCGCGGCCGCACCGGGGAGCGGGTGCACTGGGACCTCCGCCTGGAGCGCGGCGGTGTGCTGCGCAGCTGGGCGGTGCCCAAGGGCCCGCCGACCGAGCCGGGGGTGAACCGGCTCGCCGTCCCCACCGAGGACCACCCGCTGGAGTACGCCTCGTTCTCCGGCGCCATCCCGGCCGGTGAGTACGGCGGCGGGGTCTCGACCATCTGGGACGCCGGGCGCTACGCCACCGAGAAGTGGGCCGACGACCACCTGACCATCGCCTTCGACGGCGCGCGGCTGACCGGCCGCTACGTGCTCTTCCGGCTGCCCGACGGCAGCTGGAACCTGCGCAAGCTCGACCCCGACCCGGTGTCCGCGGCACCGGCGGCCGCCGGCGTCCCGGAGGACCTCGCGCCGATGCTGGCCGCGCTCGGGGAGCTGCCGCCGGCGTCGGACGAGCGGTGGGGCTACGAGTTCAAGTGGGACGGCGTCCGGGTGCTGGCGCACCTGCGCGGTGGGCAGCTGCGGCTGCGGGCGCGCAGCGGCAACGACGTCACCGCCACCTACCCCGAGCTCGCCCCGGTCCCGGCGGCGCTGCTCGGGCACGACGCCGTGGTCGACGGCGAGGTCGTCGCGCTGGACTCCCGTGGCCGCCCGGACTTCGGCCTGCTGCAGGGGCGGATGCACCGCACCGGCCCGGAGGTGGCCCGGCTGGCCGCCGCGGCGCCGGTGAACTACTTCGTGTTCGACCTGCTGGCCTGGGACGGCGAGAGCCTGCTCGGCCGGCCCTGGACCGAACGCCGGGAACGGCTGGACGCCCTGGGTCTGGGCGACGACCGCTGGGTGACCACGCCGTGGTTCCGCGGGAACGGCCCGGCCATCCAGGCGGCCAGTCGGGACAACGGCCTGGAGGGCGTCGTCGCCAAGCGGCTGGACTCCCCTTACCGGCCCGGTGGGCGGGGACCGGACTGGCGCAAGGTGAAGAACCTGCGCACCCAGGCGGTCGTCGTCGGTGGCTGGCGGCCGGGGGAGGGTCGGCGGGCCGGGGGCATCGGATCGCTCCTGGTCGGGGTGCACGACGACGCCGGCCGGCTGGTGTTCGCCGGGCACGTGGGCACCGGGTTCACCGCGAAGGCGCTGGCCGACCTGGCGCCGCTGCTCACCCCGCGGGCCACCTCGCCGTTCGCCACCTCCCCGACCGCCCCTGCGTTGCCCCGGGAGGTCACCCGGGACGCCCGGTGGGTGGAGCCGACGCTGGTGGGGGAGGTCCGGTTCGGGGAGTGGACCCGGGAGGGCCGGCTGCGCCACCCGTCCTGGCGCGGCCTGCGCGACGACGTCGACCCGGCCGGCGTGGTGGTGGAGCCCGGGTGAGCGAGCTCGCGAGCGAACCGATGAGCAGGGCGGCCCGCCGAAGGCGTTCGACGAGCGCCAGCGAGGAGATCGCGTGAGGCAGCGGGTGCAGATCGAGGGGCGCCAGCTGGAGGTCAGCAACCTGGACAAGGTGCTGTTCCCGGAGGTGGGCTTCACCAAGGCGCAGGTGATCGACTACTACGTGCGGATCGCCCCGGTGCTGCTGCCGCACGTGGCCCGCCGTCCGGTCACCTTCACCCGCTGGCCCTCCGGCGTCGACGGCACGGCGTTCTTCGAGAAGAACAGCGCCCGGCACGCGCCGGAGTGGGTGACGTCGGTGACGGTGCCCTCGCCCGGGTCGTCGCGGGGCCGGGAGACGCTGGACATGGTGCTGCTCTCCGCCGTCCCGGACCTCGCGTGGTCGGCCAACCTGGCCGCGCTGGAGGTGCACGTGCCGCAGTGGCGGGTGGACGACGACGGCGTCGCCCAGCTGCCCGACCTGCTGGTGCTCGACCTGGACCCGGGACCCGGCACCGGCGTCACCGAGTGCGCGCACGTCGCCCACCGGCTGCGGGAGGTGCTGGTCGCCGACGGGCTCGACCCGGTGGTGAAGACCTCGGGCTCGAAGGGCATGCAGGTCTACGCGCCGATCACCGCCGAGGACCGGGAGCACCCCAGCCGCTACGCCAAGCGGCTGGCCCAGCAGCTCACCCGGGAGACGCCCGAACAGGTGGTCTGGCGGATGGAGAAGGCGCTGCGGCCGGGCAAGGTGCTGGTCGACTGGAGCCAGAACAACACCGCCAAGACCACGGTCGCGCCGTACTCGCTGCGCGCGCGAGCCCGCGCGACGGTCTCCACGCCGCTGGCCTGGGACGAGGTGGACGCCGTCCGGGACGGCGCCGACCCGGCCACCCTGGTGTTCCGCACCGCCGACGTGCTCGCCCGGGTCGAGGAGCTCGGCGACCTGTTCGACGTCGACGCGCGCCACCGCGCGGCGCTGCCGGGGGTCTGACACCTCCTCCCCGGGGAGGACCCCGGATCGTCCTGCGGTCCGATGTGCAGCGGGGACCGGACGGCCAGGCTCGACGCCATGACCACCGTGCTCCCGGCCGGCCCCGCGCCGGCCACCCCCGCCACCCCGCCGGCCGCCGGCCCCGCCCGCTGGTGGCTGCCGGTGCTCGTGCTCGTGCTGGGTGCCGGCGGCGGCGTGCTCACCGAGTGGGCGCAGGGCGCGCTGGCCGACCCGTGGGCGGCCTGGGCGAACTCGGTGGCCGCCTGGTGCCTGCCCGCCTTCGCCGTCGGGGCGCTGGCCCGCCGGTGGCGCGGCGCCGTGACCGCCGCCGTCGCCACCGAGCTGCTCCTGGTCGGCGGCTACTACGCCGCGCAGTCGGTGCAGCTGCTCCCGGTCCGGCCGGCCGTCGTCGTCGTCTGGCTGGTCGCCGGGGTGGCGGCCGGGCTGGTGTTCGGGACGGCGGGCTGGTGGTGGCGGTCCTGCGGACCGCGCCGGGCGGTGGCCGGGGTGACGCTGCTGGCCGGGGTGCTGATGCAGGAGGGGGTGTACCGGCAGGTGAACTTCCCGTGGCAGGGGGCGTCGGGCTGGGGCATGGTCGCGGCGGGGCTGGCGGTCGCGCTGCTGGCCCGCACCGCGCGGCAGCGGCTGGCGGTGCTCGGGCTGCTGGTGGTCGTCGTCCCGGTGGGCTGGGCCGGCACCGAACTGGTGAACGCGGTGCTGGGCGCCGCGTGAGCACCGAAGTGGCCACTTCGGTGAGACCGCCGGTTGCCACCGCACCCGAGTCGCCACTCCGGTGCACCCGGCGGCGCATCGAGGGGTCCGTTCGCGTCGCCCTCCCGGGGGTGACACGCCGAGTTCACCCGGTCTTGTCTTGACTGACTAAAGAAAAGAGGGTTGAGTCGACGCCGATGGAGACGGCCTGGGAAGACGAGCTGCGGAGCGCAGGGCTGCGGGTCACCCGCCCCCGGCTCTCCGTGCTCGACGTCCTCGCCGGCCGGCCGCACGCCGACGCCGACACCATCGTCACCGCCGCCCGCGCCACCCACCCCTCGATCTCGCCACAGGCGGTCTACGGGGTGCTCAAGGCGCTGGTCGGTGGCGGGCTCGCCCGCCGGATCGAGCCGGCCGGTGGGCCGGCGCTCTACGAGCTCCGGGTCGGTGACAACCACCACCACCTGGTCTGCCGGGAGTGCGGTCTGGTTGCCGACGTCGACTGCGTCGTGGGGCAGGCACCGTGCCTGGAGCCCTCGGACGCGGCGGGGTTCGCGGTCGACGAGGCCGAGGTCGTCTTCTGGGGCCTCTGCGCCGGCTGCCAGGCCGCTCGCGGGGAGCACACATCAGCAACAGGCACAGGAACGCGAAGGGGAGTGGGAGCATGACCGACGTCGCATC
Source organism: Modestobacter sp. SYSU DS0904 (assembly GCF_054051115.1). Taxonomy (NCBI): domain Bacteria; kingdom Bacillati; phylum Actinomycetota; class Actinomycetes; order Geodermatophilales; family Geodermatophilaceae; genus Modestobacter; species Modestobacter sp. SYSU DS0904. Next base: position 143,594 of record NZ_JBJHAQ010000002.1, read on the forward strand.
GCAGGGCAGCAAGGCCGGCGACGACCGTCCGATCCTGACCAACCGTCAGGGTCACCCGGTGTACGACAACCAGAACCAGCGGACGGTGGGCGCACGCGGCCCGGCCACGCTGGAGAACTACCAGTTCCTGGAGAAGATCAGCCACTTCGACCGGGAGCGCATCCCGGAGCGCGTGGTGCACGCCCGCGGCTTCGTGGCCTACGGCGAGTTCGAGGCCACCGGCACGTGGGGTGACGAGCCGATCGAGCGGTACACCCGCGCGAAGCTGTTCAACACCCCGGGCAAGAAGACCGACCTGGCGATCCGCTTCTCCACCGTCATCGGCGGTCGGGACTCCTCCGAGGCGGCGCGTGACCCCCGCGGCTTCGCGGTGAAGTTCTACACCGAGGACGGCAACTGGGACCTCGTCGGCAACAACCTGGCGGTCTTCTTCATCCGCGACGCCATCAAGTTCCCCGACGTCATCCACTCGCTCAAGCCGGACCCGATCACGTTCCGCCAGGAGCCGGCGCGGATCTTCGACTTCATGTCGCAGACCCCCGAGGCCATGCACATGCTGGTGAACCTGTTCTCCCCGCGGGGCATCCCCGCGGACTACCGCCACATGCAGGGCTTCGGCGTGAACACCTACAAGTGGGTCAATGCCGAGGGCGAGACCAAGCTGGTCAAGTACCACTGGCTCCCGAAGCAGGGCGTGAAGAGCCTGACCGAGGCCGATGCCGCGGTGATCCAGGGCCAGGACCTCGGCCACGCCTCGAAGGACCTCTACGAGGCCATCGAGCGCGGTGAGTTCCCGCAGTGGGACCTCTACGTCCAGCTGATGGACGACGGCGAGCACCCCGAGCTCGACTTCGACCCGCTCGACGACACCAAGGTGTGGCCGGAGAACGAGTTCGAGCCCAAGCTCGTCGGGACGATGACGCTCAACCGCAACGTCACCGACCACCACAACGAGAACGAGCAGAGCGCCTTCGGCACCGGCGTCCTCGTCGACGGGCTGGACTTCTCCGACGACAAGATGCTGATCGGCCGGACGTTCTCCTACTCCGACACCCAGCGCTACCGGGTGGGTCCGAACTACCTGCAGCTGCCGGTGAACTCCGCGAAGAACGCGACGGTGCACACCAACCAGCGCGGTGGCCAGATGTCGTTCGGTGTGGACCTCGGCCCCGGCCAGAACCCGCACGTGAACTACGAGCCGTCGATCACCGGTGGTCTGCGTGAGGCCGAATACCCCACGCACGACGAGCAGGGTCCGGTCATCACCGGCCGGCTCACCCGCAAGCGGATCCCGCTGACCAACGACTACACCCAGGCCGGGCAGCGTTACCAACTGCTCGAGCAGTGGGAGAAGGACGACCTGGTCGCCAACTTCATCGAGCTCATCGGGCAGGCGGTCAAGCCGGTCCAGGAGCGGATGGTCTGGCACTTCTACATGTGCGACGACGAGCTGGGCCAGCGGGTCGGCGAGGGGCTCGGCATCACCGCGGACGACGTCCGTGGCCTGCCGCCGCTGCAGAGCCAGACCCTGTCGGAGGAGGAGCTGGCCCGCGCGGCCAACCTCGGCAAGAACGGCCCGCGCGACGTCACCGGCTTGAAGATGACGCACACCGTGCCGAACGAGCGCGTCGTCCTGGCCAAGTGACCGCTGCCGGCTGACGCCGGAGCACTGAGCACGACACGGCGACGGGCCGCGACCGGGACTCCCGGACGCGGCCCGTCGTCCGTGCGAACGGTCGGCCTACCGGCCTCCACCGCGGCCGGGGTGCGTCACGCCTGGGCGGCGGAGTGCTGCTCGGCGCCCGGGGCGGCCTCGGTGGCGAGGTCGGCCTGCCACAGGTCGGGGCCGAACACCTCGTACTGGATGTCCTTGGCCGGCACGCCGCGGTCGATCAGCGAGCTGCGCACCGCCCGCATGAACGGCAGCGGGCCGCACAGGTAGTAGGCCGCCCCCTCGGGCAGCTCCACCTGGGAGACGTCCATCGTCCCGGCGTGCACCCCGTCGACGGGCAGGGTGCTCTCGGCACCGCGCTCGTACCAGACGTGCGCGCTCGCCCCGGGGAGCGCGCGGATGTCGTCGAGCACCTGGCGGCGCAGCGCGAAGGACTCCTCGTCGACGTCGGCGTGCAGCAGGGTGATCGGCAGGTGGGACCCGGCCGCGGTCAGGTGCGAGAGCATCCCGGCCATCGGGGTGACGCCGATGCCGGCGCTGGCGAACACCACCGGCCGGCCGGAGTCGTCGAGCACGACGTCGCCGAAGGGCAGGGACAGGGTGAGCACGTCCCCGACCTCGGTCTGGTCGCACAGCAGGTTCGACACCTCGCCGGCGGGCTTGCCGTTGCCGCGCACGCGCTTCACCGAGAACTGGCGGTGCTCGCCGTCGTCGGCGCGGGTCAGGCTGTACTGCCGCGGCTGGTGCACCCCGTCGGGCATCTGCACCTTCACCGAGACGTACTGGCCGGGCAGCGAGGTCTTCACCAGCCGGTCGTCGATCCGCTTGACCCGGAAGGTGACGACGTCGGCGGTCTCCTCGACCTTCTCCGTGACCTCCCACGGGCGCCAGACGGTCTCCGCCCGGACGCCGCGGGAGCTGTACAGGCCGCGCTCCATGTTGATCAGCGCGTAGGCCATCAGCCAGTAGACCTCGTCCCAGGCCGCGGCCACCTCCGGGGTGACGGCGTCGCCCAGCACGTCGACGATCGCCCAGAACAGGTGCTCGTGGACGACGTCGTACTGCGCCGGCGTGATGCCCAGGGAGACGTGCTTGTGCGCGATCCGGGACAGCAGCTGCTCGGGCACCTGCTCGGGCGTCTTCACCAGGGCGCTGGCGAAGACCGCGACCGAGCCGGCGAGCGCGACCTGCTGGGTGCCCTCCGCCTGGTTGCCGCGGTTGAAGGTGCCGTCCAGCAGCTCCGGGTGCTGGCCGAACAGGTGGCCGTAGAACCGGCGGGCGATCTCCTCGATGTTCTCGGCGACGACCGGGAGGGTGGCCTCGATGACCGGGCGGGAACGATCGGACAACAATGGGTGCTCCTCGCAGTTGGGGGTGCTCCACCCGCCATCGGGTCCGACGGGCGGAGGCACCCCGAGTCTGGTGGGGGACGCCGGGGTTCGCAGCGGGTCCTTGGTCATGAACGGGTGACCACCAGCGGCCGGCCACGCTGCGGGAGCCCGGGGCGGTCCTGCTCCTCGGCCGATCGGCGCATGGGTCAGGGCACCGGCAGTTCCGCGCCGCACTGCCGGCAGCGGACGGACGGGCGGTCGTCGGCCAGCCGGCCGCACTCGGGGCAGACCAGCTCCAGCCAGCACACCGGGTCCCCACCCTCGGGTTCGGCGGGTGGCGGCCGGTCGGGGTGTCGCTGGTCGGGCACCGTTCCTCCTCGTCGTCGGTGGGGCCAGACTGGACCGGTGGACGACGCCGCGCAGCAGCTGGGGGCAGCCGCCGACCGGATCGAGGAGCTGGCCGCCCGGACGACGCCGGGGCAGTGGCGGGTGCAGGGCCTGCTCGCCTCCCGGCCCGAGGTCGTCGCGCACCTGCCGGACGGCGCCACCGAGCACGTGGCCGAGGCGCGCGCCCGCACGGCGGAGTGGATCACCACGGTGAGCCCCGCGCTGGCCGGGCCGCTCGCCGCCTGGCTGCGCTCCGCCCACCCCACGGATCAGCGGGCGGTGGCGGTCGCCCGCGCGCTGCTGCGCTGACCGTCCCTTCGGGTCGGGTCGGACTCGCAGCTCCGGGCCGGACGCGGCCGGGGTCGCCACCGGGCAGCCGGCGTCAGGGGTGGCCGGTTCTGGCAGTTCCGCTGCGCTCGTGGTCTCCCCGGCCACTGGTCTGCCGTCCCGTTGCTGAGCATCCTCGCCCTGTCGGGCAGCGCGCCCGACGACGGGGAGAGGAGCGGAGCATGTGGGCGACCGTCGTGTTCGCGGTGCTGGTGGTGGTGTTCTTCCGGGCGATGGGCCGTGCCGGCGCACCGGCCGGTGCGCGACCGGCGCCAGGGCGGTGGTCCGCTGCGGTGCAGCAGCTCGTCACGGACGTCGTGCGCGGCGTGCGGGTGCACGCCGACCTGGCCGCCGCCCACCGCGACCGCCTGGGGCGATCCGGCTGGGCAGGAGCAGAGCCGGCCGAGCCCCGGCGGGGGGCCGGGCCGGAGACGTGCCGGGACGACCGCTGACGCAGCGCCGCGGCTGTGGCGCGCTCCGGGTGGCGGCGCTGCTCGCCGCCCGGGCCCTGCCGGGGTGGGACCGGTCAGTCGCGGGGGCGCTTGCGGTCCTGCTCGGCGAGGAAGCGCTCCAGCTCGGCGCCGAGCTCGTCACCACTGGGCATCTGGCCGGCGGTGCCCAGCAGGCCGGTGTCCTCCCGCGCCGCGGTGAAGGAGTCGAACTGCTCCTCCAGCGCGGCCACCACCGAGGTGTTCTCCGCCGAGCGGCCGATCTGCTCGTCGACCTCCGTGCGGTTGGTCTCGGCCGCCTCGCGCAGGGTCTCGGTGGGCACGTGCAGCCCGGTGAGCTGCTCCAGGTGCTCCAGCAGCGTGAGGGAGGCCGCCGGGTAGGTGGCCTGGGCGAGGTAGTGCGGCACGTGCGCCGCCACGCCGAGCGCGTCGACGCCGGCCTCACCCAGCCGCAGCTCCAGCAGCGCCCCGACGCTGCCCGGGATGCGCATCTCGCTCCAGTAGACCGGGTAGGACTCGATCAGCTGGCGCCGCGTCGCGTGCGCGGTGACCGTGACCGGCCGGGTGTGCGGCACCGGCATCGGGATGGCGTGCAGCGCGACGACGGTGGTCACCCCCAGCCGCTCGACCAGCCCGATCACCGCGGCGACGAACCGCTCCCACGCGAAGTCCGGCTCGGTGCCGTGCAGCAGCAGGAACGGCTGCCCGCCGTCGTCCTCCAGTGCGTACAGGCCGATCTCCGGTGAGGTGATCGACTCGTAGCGGTCGCCGGAGAACGTCATCCGCGGGCGGTGGCCGCGGTAGTCGACCAGGCTGTCGACGTCGAAGCGGGCGATCAGCTCGTGCGGGAGCGTGGCCAGCAGGTGCGAGCCGGCGAGGGCGCCGGCGTGCGCGGCGTCGAACTCCCCGGCCAGGTGGTGCACCAGCACCAGGCCGCGCCGCTCCGCCGGCGAACCGGTCTGCTCCTCGCGGGCGAGGAACGGTTCTGCCTGGGGGAGCACCTCGACGAGGTCCTCCGGTCGCTGCGGCACGGTGCGGCCTCCTGGGAACGATCCGACGGGTCGCCAGGTCAAGCCCCGGGAGGGACGGCGGCATTCCCGCCGTCCCTCCCGGCTCACCTGGCCGGGTGGGGGTCCTCCGCGGTCTCGCTCACCAGTTCGGTCCCGTCGGTGTCCCCGGAGAGCACCCGGCGGGTGCCGTCGGGCTCCACCTCCGGGGACAGCCCGTCGAGGACGTCGCGCCCGTACCGGTAGGCCACCGCGATCAGGGCGGCGACCGGCACGGCGAGGAAGGCGCCGATGATGCCGGCCAGGCTGGCGCCGGCGGTCACCGCGAGGATGACGACGGCGGCGTGCAGGTTCAGACCCCGGCCCTGCAGGATCGGCTGCAGCACGTTGCCCTCGATCTGCTGCACCACGACGATCAGGCCGAGCACGATCAGCGCGGTGGTGAACCCGTTGCTGACCAGGGCGATGAGCACGGCGAACGCACCGGCCGTGAAGGCGCCGATGATCGGCACGAAGGCGCCGAAGAAGGTGAGCACCGCCAGCGGGAGCACCAGCGGCACGCCCAGGACGAGCAGCCCGATGCCGATGAAGAACGCGTCGACGAAGCCGACCAGCGCCTGCTGGCGGATGAACTCCGACAGCGTCTTCCACGTCTTCAGCGACAGCGCGGCCACGTGCGGTGCGGCGCTCGGACCGGTCTGCGCGGCCAGCCACGGCACCCAGCGGGGCCCGTCCTTGAGGTAGAAGAAGGTCAGCACCAGGGCCAGCACCAGGTTGATGACGATCGAGCCGATCGTGGTGGCGGTGGTGTAGGCGTACCCGGCGATGTTCTGCGCGTTGGACTGCACCTGGTTGATGACGCTGTCGATCGCGTCGTCGACCTGGCCGTCGCCCAGGTTGAACGGCGGGCCGGCCAGCCACTCCTGGATCTCCTGGAGACCGGCGCTGAACTGGTCGGCCAGGTCCTCGACCTGGTTGACCACCTGCGGGGCGATCCAGGCGATGATGCCGCCGAAGGCCGCGAGGAACAGCAGCAGCGTCACCAGGGCGGCCAGGGCCGGGGGCCACGAGTGCTTGCGCAGGAACCGGGCGAGCGGCCAGAGCACGGTGGTGAACAGCAGGCCGAGGACGACGGGCAGCAGCACCACCCAGAGCTTGCCGAGGACGTACCCGATGACGATCAGGCCGAGCACGACGAGCACCAGTTCGCCGGAGCCGATCGCGAGGACGCGGGCGGCGGCCTGGAAGCGGCGCGCGCGCTCCGGGCCGGGCGCGGGGGACCGGGTGGGCACCATCGTGTCGTCGTGGGTGGGGGCTCCGGGGCTTGAGCCGGCGTCGGGAGTCGTCGCCCCGGAGTTCTCGGGGTCGGTCGCCCTCTGGTCGGGCGGCGTCTCGGGGCGGGACTCGGGACTCTGGTCGGGCATGCGCTGATCCCAACACACCCGGGCGACGGGCACTCGGCGGAACGACGCGATCTGCCTCTCTCCGCCCTGTCCCGTCGGGCGGGCTGTCAGAGGTGCGTCGTAGGTTCCCGGCATGCCGAAGACCGCCACCGCCGACCGGGTCGACCGGGATGAGCTCGTCGCCTTCCTCCGCCCCCGGCACCACGCGCTGCTGATGACCCGCCGGGCTGACGGGAGCCCGCAGCTGTCGCCCGTGAGCTGCGGGGTCGACCCGGAGGGACGGGTGGTCGTGTCGACCTATCCGCAGCGGGCCAAGGTGGTCAACGCCCGCCGCGACCCGCAGGTGTCCCTGTGCGTGCTCTCCGACGACTTCGACGGCCCCTGGGTGCAGGTGGACGGCCGGGCCGAGGTGCTCGACCTGCCCGACGCGCTGGAGCCCCTGGTCGAGTACTTCCGGTCGATCAGCGGCGAGCACCCCGACTGGGACGAGTACCGGGCCGCGATGCAGCGCCAGGGCAAGGTGCTGCTCCGGGTCACGATCGAACGCTGGGGCCCGGTGGCCACCGGTGGTTTCCCGCCGGAGCTCACCCGGGACACGCCTGCCAAGGCCTGAACCTTGCTCTTCCTGAAGCAAGGTGCTGAACTTGCCAGATGTCGTTCGTGGTGACCGTCGACCAGCGGGCCAGCCGTCGCGCCCCCGACCGGGTGCCCGCTGCCCTCCGGGTGCTGGTCGGTGTGCCCGTGGTGCTGCGCTTCGAGCGCACCGCGGGCGACGAGTTCCAGGGGCTGCTCGACGACCCGGCCGCGGTGGTGGAGGTGGTCCGGCGACTGGTGCGTGAGGGTGACTGGAGCATCGGGATCGGGGCCGGGCCGGTGCAGCGGCCGCTGCCGGCCAGCACCCGCGCGGGTGCCGGACCGGCCTTCGTCGCCGCGCGGTCCGCCGTCGAGGCGGCCAAGCGGCGCCCGGTGCGGATCGCGGTGCGCGGGCCGGTGGCCGAGACGGCGGCCGACGCCCAGGCGGTGCTCACGGCGCTCGCCGCGCTGCTGGAGCGGCGCAGCGATCAGGCGGAGGAGGCGGTCCGGCTGGTGGAGGGCGGGCGCACCCAGGCCGAGGCGGCCGGCGAGCTCGGCGTCAGCCGCCAGGCGGTCGGGCAGCGCCTGGCCGCCGGGCTGTGGGAGGTCGAGCGCGACCTGCGGCCCACCGCGGCCCGACTGCTGGCCCGGGCGGCGGGATGAGCATCGCCGGACTGCTGGTGCTCGCCGTCGTCGTGGCCGGCGGTGCCGGCCTCACGCTGCGCGGGGAGCGGGTGCGCACCCCGATCGGCGCGCTGGGACTGGTCGTGCTGCTCGCCGTGGCGGCGGTGCTCGCCTGGCGTGCCGGGCGCACCGGGGACGTCGTCGACGCGGCGGCGGTGGTCCTCGCGGTCGCGGCCGCCGCGCTGGGTGGTGGCCCGGTGGCGATGGCGGTGCTGCGCGCCGCCGACCCGCAGCGCGACACGCCCGCGGCGCCCCCCGCGCCGGCTGCGGCCGGCGCCGAGCCCGTGGTCGGCAAGCCCGCTCCGCGCAGCGTGGCCGACCCGGAGGTGCTGCGCGGCGGTGCGTGGATCGGCGTCCTGGAGCGCACGGTCATCGCCGGCACGGTGCTGGCCGGATGGCAGGAGGGGCTGGCCGTGCTGGTCGCGGTGAAGGGGCTGGGCCGGTTCCACGAGGTGAAGGCGCCGGTCGCCGCCGAGCGGTTCATCATCGGCACCCTGGCCAGCGGTCTGTGGGCGCTGGCCTGCGTCGGCGTCGGGGTGCTGCTCAGGACCTGATGGAACGGCCCCCTCGTAGGGGCCCGCGCCGAGCCTGCGAGGCGTGGGGGACGAGGGGGTCCTTGCTCAGTCGGAGAAGACCTCGATCTGGGCGCCCATCTCCACCAGCCGCTCGTAGAGCTGCTCGTAGCCGCGGGCGATGATGTCGACGTTGCGCAGCACCGACTGGCCCTTCGCGGCCAGCATCGCGAGCAGGATGCAGACCGCCGGCCGCAGCGCGGGCGGGCAGACGATCTCCGCCCCCGACCACCGGGTCGGCCCGGACACCAGCACCCGGTGCGGGTCGAGCAGCCGGACGTCGGCCCCGAGCCGGGTCATGTCCGACAGGTGGATGGCGCGGTTGTCGTAGACCCAGTCGTGGATGACCGTCTCCCCGGTCGCGGTGGCCGCGATCACCGCGAAGAACGGCAGGTTGTCGATGTTCAGCCCGGGGAACGGCATCGGGTGCACCTTGTCGATCGGTGCCCGCAGCTGCGAGGGGTGGATGGTGACGTCGACCAGCCGGGTGCGCCCGTTGTCGGCCGGGTACTCCGCGGACAGCTCGTAGCTCAGCCCCATCTCGGTGAGGGTGGCCAGCTCGATCTCCAGGAACTCGATCGGCGCCCGCCGCACGGTGAGCTCGGAGCCGGTCACGATGCCGGCGGTCAGCAGGCTCATCGCCTCGACCGGGTCCTCGCTGATCGTGTAGTCGACGTCGGCGTCGAGCACCGGCCGGCCGGTGACCACCAGCGTCGTCGTCCCGAAGCCGGCGATCTGCACCCCGAGCTTCTCCAGGTACAGGCACAGGTCCTGGACCATGTAGTTCGGGCTGGCGTTGCGGATCGTCGTCGTCCCGTCGTGCCGGGCGGCGGCCAGCAGGGCGTTCTCGGTCACGGTGTCCCCGCGCTCGGTCAGCACGATCGTCCGGTCCCGGCCCTCCGTCGGGCGGACCGTCGCGTGGTACTCACCGGCCCGCGCCTCCACGTCCAGGCCGAAGGGGCGCAGCGCGATCATGTGCGGCTGGACGGTGCGGGTGCCCAGGTTGCAGCCACCGGCGTAGGGCAGCTCGAAGACGTCGGCGCGGTGCAGCAGCGGGCCCAGGAACATGATGATGCTGCGGGTGCGCCGGGCGGCGTCGGCGTCGATGGCGGCCAGGTCCAGCTGCTCGGGGACGACGAGGGTGAGGTCCCGGCCGGCTTCGTCCCAGGCGGCCGAGACGCCGATCGAGGTGAGCACGTCGAGGATGCGGTCGACCTCGACGATCCGGGAGACGTTGCGCAGCGTCGTCCGCCCGCGGTTGAGCAGCGATGCACACAGCAGCGCGACGGCGGCGTTCTTCGACGACTTCACCGTGACGCTGCCCGACAGCGGCGTGCCCCCGCGTACCCGCAGGTGGGTGGGGCCGGGGCGGCCGACGGTGATCAGCTCGCTCTCCAGGGCGGCCGACAGTCGGCCGAGCAGCTCCAGGGTGAGGTTCTGGTTGCCCTGCTCGATCCGGGCGATCGCGCTCTGGCTGGTGTTCAGCCGTTCGGCGAGCTGTGCCTGGGTGAGGCCGTGGTGCCGGCGTGCGTCGCGGACCAGCGCGCCGATCTGGCGGAGTGACTGACCGGTGGCTTCCTCGGTGAGCGTCATCGCCGGAAAAGATATCTCACAGATGAGATGGGGCTGAGCCGGGTCGGCGGTTGCCCGCTGCCAGCATCTCCGGGTGCCGGGTCCGGCTCCGGGCGGGATGATGACCCGGCTCGTCCCGCCGCCCTCGAGGAGATGCTGTGCCCGACACCCCGACCGGCTCCGCCCCCCATCCCGGGCTGCTGACCATCTACTGCAACGACCACATCGCCGCGGCGGCCGGCGGCATCGAGCTGGTCTCCCGGATGATCGGCGTGCACCGGGGCGACCGGCACGAGACCCCGCTGCGCCAGCTGCTGGACGAGCTGCGCGGGGAGAAGGAGGCGCTCATCGGCATCACCCGGGCGCTGGGCCTGTCGGTGCGCCACTACAAGCAGCTCGCCGTCTGGGTGGCGGAGAAGGCCAGCCGGGTCAAGCTCAACGGGCACCTGCTGTCGCGTTCGCCGCTGAGCGAGCTGGTGGAGTTCGAGTTCCTCGCCTCCGCGGTCCGTGCCAAGCGCAGCGGCTTCGAGACGCTGCGGATGTCGGCCGAGGTCGACCCGCGGATCGACGCCGCCCTGCTGGACCAGCTGATCGACCAGGCGAACCGGCAGTACCAGTGGCTCACCGAGGTGCGCCGGCAGGTGGCCGCCGAGCTCTTCGGTGGCGACCCCGAGGTGGTCGACGGGTCGGCCGACACCAGCGCCTGACGAGCGCCGCTCCCGGGCCGGCGGTAGAACCGCACCCATGTGCCACGACCACGACAGCCGTCCGCCCGCCCCGCCGCGCAGCGGGGACGTCGCCGAGCGCGGCTCGCTGACCCTGACCGCCGCCGACGGCACCGAGTTCTCCGCCGCCTTCGCCGCTCCGGCCGGGCCGGCGCGCGCGGGCGTGGTGATCCTGCCCGACATCCGTGGCCTGCACCCCTACTACGTGGCCCTCGCCGAGCGCTTCGCCGAGGCCGGGCTCCCCGCGGTGGCGGTCGACTACTTCGGTCGCACCGCCGGGGTGGCCGAGACCGGGAGCCGCGAAGAGGACTTCGACTGGCAGAGCCACATCCCGCAGACCACCGCCGCGGGCGTCGACGCCGACACCGCCGCCGCGGCGGCGTACCTGCGCAGCCGGACCGACCCCGCGCTGCCGGTGGTCACGGTCGGCTTCTGCTTCGGCGGCAGCCACGCCTGGCGGCAGTCCGCCGGCGACCTGGACATCGCCGGGTCGGCGGGGTTCTACGGCCGGCCGTCCATGGTCGGGGACGCCGCGCAGCGCGCCACCAAGCCGGTCGTGATGATCATCGCCGGCGCCGACTCGGCGACGCCGGTGGAGGAGCAGCAGCAGCTCGCCGCCACGATGCGCGCCGCCGGCGCCGAGGTGGACGACGTCGTCTACGAGGGTGCCCCGCACTCCTTCTTCGACCGGGCGTTCGGGGAGTGGGCCGAGGCCTGCGACGACGCCTGGCGGCACGTGCTCGCGCTCACCGACCGGGTCGCCGCCGGCTGAGGCGCCCGCACGCCGCCGGGCTGCCCACCCACCTGCCCGCAACCCGCGCTCTAGGCTCGGCGGCGTGAGCGAGCCCAGTGAACCCGGTCAGATCGAACCCGGCGTCATCGAGTTGGCCCAGCGGGTCTTCGGCCTGGCGCGGGCCGGGGAGACCGAGGAGCTGGCCGCCTACGTCGACGCCGGCGTGCCGGTGAACCTGACCAACGAGAAGGGCGACACCCTCCTCATCCTCGCCGCGTACCACGGCCACCCGGAGACGGTCGCCGCGTTGCTGGCCCGCGGCGCCGAGCCCGACCGGGCCAACGACCGCGGCCAGACGGCGCTCGCGGCCGCGGTGTTCAAGCAGTCGGCCGACACCGTGCGGGCGCTGCTCGCCGCCGGCGCCGACCCCGACGCCGGCGGTCCCAGCGCCCGCGCGACGGCGCAGTTCTTCGAGCTCCCGGAGATGACCGCCCTGCTGGAGCGCCCGGCCGGCTGAGCACGCCCGAGAGCTGGTCGGTGCAGTCACTGCATCGAAAAGGCGCGACGGCGGGCGTTGCACCTGCTTGCAGTGGCTGTACTTCCCGCGCTGACCACCCCGCGGGGAGGACCGACCGTCAGCCGGCGGGCGCGGGGGCGCGCCGGCCGAGCGCGAAGGTCAGCACGACGAGCAGCAGGCAGGCGCCGCAGCCGATCAGTGCGATGCCGGTGTAGCCGCCGGTGGTGGGGTAGGCGCTGCCGGCGGGGGTGGCCACCTCCAGCACGGTCGCGCTGAGCGCGCTGCCGATGGCGAAGCCGATGTAGCGGAGCACCTGGTTCAGCCCCATCGCGCTGCCGGTCTCCCCGGCGGGCACGGCGGTGACCACGAGCCCGGGCAGTGCGGCGAACGTCGTCCCCACGCCCAGTCCGGCGACGGCCATGGCCAGGAACAGCTGCCAGAGGTCGGTGCGGGCGAAGCCGACGAGCAGCTCGCCGACGGCGAGCACCAGCGCGCCGATCGGCAGCACCCAGCGGGCGCCGACCAGCCGGTCCAGCGGCCGGGCGACCCACCCGGCGGCGAAGCTCGCCACCGAGAAGGGCAGCAGGATCAGCCCGGCGACGACGATCGAGGAACCGAACCCGTAGCCGGTGGACTCCGGGGTCTGCGCCAGCCGTGGCACCGAGGAGAGCAGCAGGTAGTTGGCCAGCCCGATGAGCAGGGCGCCGACGTGGGCGGTGGCGGCGGTGCGCCCGCGGGCCAGCCGCAGGTCGACCAGCGGGGCGTCGGCGTGCAGCTGCCACACCGCCCAGCCGGCCAGGGTGGCCAGCGACAGCCCGATGAGCCCGAGGACGGCGGGTGAGGTCCAGCCCCAGTGCTCGCCCTCACCGAGCGCGAGCAGCCCGGCGGTCAGGCCGACCCCCAGCAGGACGGCGCCGAGCAGGTCGAGGCGGCGGGCGGCGGTCTCCGGTGCGCGCGGGTAGACCACCGCGGCCGCCGCGAGGGCGATCGCGCTGGCGGCGGCGCCGAACCAGAACGCCGCGTGCACGCCACCCAGCTCCGCGATCAGGCCGGTCAGCGGGTAGCCGAGGCCGAGGCCCGCGGCGACCGTCACCGACAGCGCGGCCGCGGTGGAGCGGGCCCGGTCCGGGGGCAGCGCGGACCGGGCGGTCGCGATCGCCAGCGGGGTGACGGCCAGCCCGAAGCCCTGCAGCGCGCGCCCGGCGACCAGCCAGCCCAACCCCAGCGGCAGGGCGGCGAGCACGCTGCCGAGCACCACCAGGCTGAGCACGACCAGCACCACGGTGCGGCGGTGCCGGCCGTCGCCCAGCCGCCCGATCACCGGGCTGGCGACCGCGCCGACCACCAGGGTCACCGTCAGCGCCCACTGCGCGCTGGTGACCGGGACGTCGTTGGCCTCGGCGATCGCCGGGATCAGCGGCGCACCCAGGCTGCTGATCACCGCGACCAGCATGGCCAGGTAGATGAGCACCGGGACCAGGGCCGGGGGAGCGCTGCCCGCGGCGGCCGGGCTGGTGCGGGCAGCTGGTTGGCTCACGGAACTGCACGCTAACCGCGGGTGGCGGCAGGCGGGCGAGGGGGTTCCGGCCAGCGGAGGGCCCCGCCGTAGCGTGGGCCGGGACGAGGAGGTGGGTGCATGCCCGGCTGGGTGCAGGACGCGGTGTGGTGGCACGTCTACCCGCTGGGCTTCGTGGGGGCGGAGCAGGAGCGGGGCGACGACGCCGTCCGGCACCGGCTGCCGCGGCTGGTCGACTGGCTGGACTACGCCGTCGAGCTCGGGGTGAACGGGCTGGCCCTGGGGCCGGTGTTCGCCAGCGGCACGCACGGCTACGACACCGAGGACCACCTGCGGATCGACCCGCGGCTGGGCGACGACGCCGACTTCGACGCGCTGGTCGCCGCCTGCCGCGACCGTGGTCTGCGGGTGCTGCTGGACGGCGTCTTCAACCACGTGGGCCGCGGGCACCCCGCGTTCCGGGCGGTGCTGGAGCAGGGGCCCGACGCGCCGACCGCCGGCATGTTCCGGCTGCGCTGGCCGGACGGGCCGGACGCGGAGCCCGAGTACGACACCTTCGAGGGCCACGGTCAGCTGGTCGCCCTGGACCACTCCGCCCCGGCCGTCGCCGACCTGGTCGCCGGGGCGATGACGCGCTGGCTGGACCGCGGCGCCGACGGCTGGCGGCTGGACGCCGCCTACGCCGTCCCGCCGTCGTTCTGGGCCGGGGTGCTGCCCCGCGTCCGGGAGACCCACCCGGACGCCTGGTTCGTCGGCGAGGTCATCCACGGGGACTACGCCGGGATCGTGCACGGGTCCGGGATGGACTCGGTGACCCAGTACGAGCTGTGGAAGGCGATCTGGAGCTCGCTCAACGACGCCAACCTGCACGAGCTCGCGCACGCGCTGGGCCGGCACGACGAGTTCCTGCGGTCGTTCGTGCCGCTGACGTTCGTCGGCAACCACGACGTCACCCGGATCGCCAGCCGGCTCACCGACCCCCGGCACCTGGCGCACGCGCTGGTGGTGCTGTTCACCGTCGGCGGGACGCCGTCGGTCTACGCCGGCGACGAGCAGGCCTTCACCGGGGTGAAGGAGGACCGCGCCGGGGGCGACGACGCCGTCCGCCCGCCGTTCCCGGCGACCCCCGCGGAGCTGGCCCCCTTCGGGGAGCCCACCCACCGGCTGCACCAGGACCTGATCGGGCTGCGCCGCCGGCACCGCTGGCTGCACGCCGCGCGGACCGAGGTGCTGCACCGGGAGAACCGGCAGCTGAGCTACGCCAGCAGCGCCGACGGCGAACGCCTCGTGGTGGCCCTCAACCTCGCCGACACCGCCGCGGTCGTGCCCGCGCCGGGCGCCGGTGCGCTGCTGGCCGGCGCCGGACAGGTCCAGCGGGACGCCGTCCGGCTCGAGCCGCACGGCTGGGCGGTCCTCGCCGGCCGGTGAAGGACCCCGGTGGGGCATCTCACCGCGGCGGGCTGGAACGCCGGGCGCCGGTGTGGTGTCGTTCTCGGACGTGACCACTGCCCCCGCCCCGGCCGCCCGCACCCCGAGGCGGGCCTACCTGGTCTGGGGCGTGGGGCTGTTCGCCTACGCGGTGGCGATCTTCCACCGCGGGTCGCTCGGCGTGGCCGGCGTGCAGGCGCAGGAGCGGTTCGACGCCGGCGCCTCGGCGATCTCGCTGTTCCTGGTGCTGCAGCTGGCGGTCTACGCCGGCCTGCAGGTGCCGGTGGGCGTGGCGCTGGACCGGTTCGGTTCCCGGGCGATGATCGTGGCCGGCGCGCTGACGATGTCGGCCGGGCAGGCCGTGCTCGCGCTGGCCACCGACGTGCCGACCGCCGTCGCCGCCCGGGTGCTGGTCGGCGCCGGCGACGCGATGACCTTCATCAGCGTGCTGCGGGTGGTGCAGCTGTGGTTCACCGGCCGCACCGTCCCGGTGATCACCCAGCTGACCGGCATCCTCGGGCAGATCGGCCAGATCGTCGCCGCCTACCCGCTGGTCGCGCTGCTGCGCGACACCTCCTGGCCGGCCACGTTCCTCGGCGCCTCGGCGGTGGGGGTGCTCGCCGCGGTGCTGGTGCTGGTCGCGCTCTCCGACGCCCCGCCCGGCACCCCGGTGCCCACCCCGGCCGGGCCGGGGCAGGTGCGGGCCAACCTGGTGGCCACCTGGCGGGAGCCGGGGACCCAGATCGGGATGTACACCCACCTGGTCACCCAGTTCTCCGGCACGGTGTTCGCGCTGCTGTGGGGGTTCCCGTTCCTCACCGTGGGGGAGGGGCTGAGCCCGGGGACGGCGGCGACCCTGCTCACCCTGCTGGTGCTGATCGGCATGGGCTTCGGCCCCTTCCTGGGCCGGCTGGTGGGCCGCTGGCCGATGCGCCGCTCGGTGCTGGTGTTCGGCATCCTCGGCGCCACCGCAGTCACCTGGACCGTCGTGCTGCTCTGGCCGGGGCGGGCGCCGCTGTGGCTGCTCGTCGTCCTGGTCCTGGTGCTGGGCACCAACGGCCCGGGCTCGATGATCGGCTTCGACTACGCGCGCACCGAGAACCCGGTCGAGCGGGCGGGCAGCGCCAGCGGGGTGGTCAACGTGGGCGGGTTCGTCGCCTCGCTGCTCACCATCCTGGCCATCGGCGCGGTGCTGGACCTGCTCACCCCCGGCGGCAGCACCGACTACAGCCGGGACGCGTTCCGCGCCGCCTTCTCGGTGCAGTACGTGTTCTGGGCGGTCGGCCTGGTGGGTGTGCTGCGGCACCGCAAGGCGCTGCGCGCCCGGCTGGCCCGCGACGGCATCATCATCGCCCCGCTGCACATCGCGGTCGGCGCACGTCTGCGCGGCCGGTCGGCCTACCCGCCGCCGGCCGACGACTGAGCGCTGCCGGCCGGCCGCCGGACCCGGCTCAGATGGAGCGGGTCTCCCCGGCCCGGTCCGCATAGGCGGCGACCGTGTCCCCGGCCAGCGCCAGGTCGACCCGGCGGCGCATGTCCCGCACCGCCGCCACGTCGTCCTCGGCCCCCTGCTCGGGCAGCTGGGCCACGGCGTTGTCCGCCGCCCGGGCGATCTCCGCGCGCTGGTCGTCGTCCCGGCACGACACGGCGACGTCGCGCAGCATCTGCAGCAGCGAGGTCAGCACCGACGGCTCGGTCCCGCCGTAGCGGCGCAGCTGGCCGCCGCACAGCTCCAGGTAGTAGCGCAGGTCCCGGTCGGGGACGACCGCCCGGCCGACGCCGTCCGCGTCCCGGTGCACGCTCGGGCCGAGGTGGCACCCGACGACCCGGGACAGCAGGTCGCCCATGTGGCCCAGCGCCGTCGCCGCGGTGACCGGGTCGTTGACGGCGGGGGAGATCGCCTTGACCGCGATGTCCGCCAGCTGGCGGAACCCGAACCCGGCGTCCTGGTCCAGGGTGCGCTCGTATCCCAGCTCGATCGCGGCCAGCACCTCGTCGGCGAGCGTCCCGGGCACGGTGCCGCCGGCGCGGATCCAGACGGTCGCCACCGGGGTCCGCCGCACCACGTGGTCGCCGGGGCGGGTCTCGACCCGGACCACCGCGTCGTGCTCCCGGGCCGCCGCGACCAGCCGGTCCACGTCGACGGTGCGCACGTACCCGCTGGCCGTGGCGGCGATCAGCTGCCCGGTGGCGTGGTCCAGGTGCAGCTGATCCGGGTCGTCGAGCGGCTCGTCGTAGTCGGGGTAGAACTCCGCGATCGCCGTCCTGGTCTCGTCGTGCACCTTCAGCATCAGGGTGTCCACCCGCAGCAGCCGGGTCATGTGCGAGATGAAGGTCAGCCCGGCGGCGAAGGCGGCGATCCCCAGCAGCAGTGCGACCAGCGCGCTGACCACCGGCACCGGTGAGGAGCTGTTCAGCTGGCGGATCGCCACGAGGCTGTAGACGAACGCCGCGGTGAGCACCGAGAGCACGGCCTTGGAGATCCGGTCGCGGGTGACCTCGCGGAGCAGGCGGGGGGAGAACTGCTGGCTGGCCAGCTGCAGGGCCACCACGGTGAGGCTGAACGTCAGGGTCGTGATGGTGACCACCGCGGTGGTCACCACCTGGAACAGCGTGGCGACGGCGTCCTGGTCGCCCGGCCACAGCCGGGTGAGCCAGCCGCCGGTCGGGCGGATCATGGTGAGCCCGAACGCCGCCCCCGCGGCGGCCACCCCGGTCACGGTCGGCCACAGCCAGAGCGGGGACCGGGAGCTCTCCGCGCTGCGGCCGCCGTTCACGGCCGGCTCCCGGCGCGGCGGGCGACCGCGATGGCGTAGTCGAAGCGCCGGCCGTCGCGCTCCACCGGCAGCACCAGGTGCTCGACGGCGACGGCCTCGGGAAGACGGCGCAGCCGCTCGGCGAGCTCGGACACCGGGTCGCTCGCCCAGACGGCCAGCACCCCACCGGGCCGCAGGGCGCCCAGCGCGCGGGTGAGCCCGGGCGCCTCGTACAGGCCGGCGTTCCTCTGGTGCACCAGGAAGGCCGGGCCGTTGTCGACGTCGAGCAGCACCGCGTCGTACGTCCCCGGGTGGTCGGCCAGGTGCGCGGCGACGTCGGCGGTGTGCAGCCGCAGCCGGGGGTCGGCGGTCAGGGCGTCGGCGGGCAGCGCGGGGAGCAGCCCGTCGCCGGCCCAGCCGACCAGCGCCGGCTGCAGCTCGGCGACGTCGACCAGCGTCACCCGCGGGTCGGCCAGCGCGGTGGCCGCCGTCCAGCCCAGCCCGAGGCCGCCGACCAGCACCCGCAGCTCGGTGCCGGCGCAGCGGGCCAGCGCCTCGGTGGCCAGGGCCCGCTCGGTGGAGGTGTCGACGTCGTCCATCGCGAAGACGCCGTCCACGATCAGCTCCAGGTGCCCGGTGCCGTCCTCGGCGGTGCGCCGGCGCAGCACCACCTCGCCCTGCGGGCCGCTCACCCGGCCCAGTTCCCGCACGTCCGCGTCGATCACGGGGCCGAGTGTGCGACAGGGCGGAACCGCAGGTGCTGCCCGGGTCGGAGCTGGGCGCAGCGGTCGACGTCGGCGTCGGTGACGTAGCCGATCACCGGGTAGCCGCCGGTCACCGGGGCGTCGGCGAGGAAGAGCACCGGCCGGCCCGACGGCGGCACCTGCAGCGCGCCGCGCAGCATCCCCTCGCTGGGCAGCTCGCCGGCCCGCAGCCGGGTCAGGGGAGCGCCGTCCAGCCGGAGCCCGATCCGGTTGCTCTCGCTGGTCACCGCCCAGGACTGCGCGGTGAGCGCGGCCCAGCCGGGGTCGCCGAACCAGTCGGCCCGCGGCCCGGGCAGCACGGTGACCGGCACCTCGCCGTCCGGGGGGTCGGGCACCGGCGCCAGGTCGACGCCGGGCGGGGGCAGCGGTGTGCGGCCGACCGGCAGCACGTCGCCGGCGGCCAGTGGCGCGGGGCCGAGGCCGGAGAGCAGGTCGGTGGCCCGCGAGCCCAGCACCGGGGCGACGTCGATCCCGCCCCGGACGGCGAGGTAGGTGCGCAGCCCGCTCACCGGGTGACCCAGCCGCAGCTCGGTGCCGGTGCGCAGCAGGGTCGGTGCGGCGTGCGGTGCTCCGGGACAGCGGGCGCCGGTGGTGACCACCAACAGGTCGGCGTCGGCCCGGACGGCGAGCCCGCCGGCGGTCACCTCCAGCACCGCCGCGTCCCGCGGGTTGCCGACGAGCCGGTTGGCCAGCCGGGCGGACGTGCGGTCGCAGGCGCCCGAGCGGCCGACGCCGAGCGCCGCCTGCCCGGGCCGGCCCTCGTCCTGCACGGTGGTGAGCGGTCCGGTCGCCAGCACGGTGAGCGCGCGGGTCATGGCGCGCTCACGAATCGCACCCGGGTGCCCGGCCGGAGCAGTGCGGCCGGCTCCCGGTCGGGGTCGAAGACGGCGACGTCGGTGCGGCCGATCAGCTGCCACCCGCCCGGCGACTCGCGCGGGTAGACACCGCTGAACTCCCCGGCCAGCGCCACCGAGCCCGGGGGCACCCGGGTGCGCGGGGCGGCCCGGCGCGGCACGTCCCAGGTCGCCCCCGGCTGGACCAGGTAGCCGAAGCCCGGGGCGAAGCCGCAGAACGCCACGGTCCAGTCCGCGGCGGTGTGCCGGGCCACCAGGACCTCGGGGGAGGTGCCGAGCAGCTCGGCGCACCCGGCCAGGTCGGTGCCGTCGTAGTGCACCGGCAGCTCGACGACCTCCCCGGCGGCGTGCGCGTCCCGCCGCGGGCTCGTGGTCCGGACCGCCTCGGCGACCGCGGCCAGGGTGGTCACCGCCGGGTCGGTGACCAGCAGCACCGTGCGGGCGGCCGGGACGACGTCCACCACGCCCGGCGGCGGGTCGGCGCGGAGCGCGGCGTACAGGGCGAGGACGTCGTCGAGGGTGGCGACCTCGGCGAGCAGGCCGGTGCTGCCGCTGGGGAGCAGGCGCATCAGCGGGCGAACGCGGACAGCTCGACGCCGGCCGCGGTGAGCGCGGCGCGGACCGAGCGGGCGATCTCCACCGCGCCGGGGGTGTCGCCGTGCACGCAGATCGAGCCGGGGCGCAGGGTGAGCGCGCCGCCGTCGACGTCCCGGATCGGCTCGCCGGTGGCCATCGCCACGCACCGGGCGGCGATCTCGGCCGGGTCGTGCAGCACCGCGCCGGGCAGCCGGCGGGAGACCAGCGCGCCCGCCGGGGTGTACGCACGGTCGGCGAACGCCTCGGGCACCACGGTCAGGCCGGCCTCGGCCGCCAGCCGCAGCCACGCCGAGCCGGGCAGGCCCAGCACCGGCAGCGTCCGGTCGTGCGCGACGACGGCGGCGACCACCGCGGCGGCCTGCTCCTCGTGGTGCACGATCGCGTTGTAGAGCGCGCCGTGCGGCTTGACGTAGCGCACCCGGTCGCCGGCGATCCGGGCGAAGCCCTCCAGCGCGCCGATCTGGTAGACGACGTCGGCGGTGAGCGCCTCGGGCTCGACGTCGATGAACCGCCGGCCGAAGCCGGCCAGGTCCCGGTAGCCGACCTGGGCGCCGATCGCCACGCCGCTGCGCACCGCGCTTACGCACACCCGCTGCATGATCAGCGGGTCACCGGCGTGGAAGCCGCAGGCGACGTTCGCGCTGGTGACGATGCCGAGCAGCGCGTCGTCGTCGCCCAGCGTCCACTGGCCGAAGCCCTCACCGAGGTCGGAGTTGAGGTCCACGGGGCGAGCCTGCCGCACGCGGTGCCGGCGTGCGGAGCCGGTCAGCGCTGCGCGGCGCGGAAGCAGGCGGCGACCTGCTCCTCCCGTGCGGCCTCCTCCACGCTGCTCATCTCCGGGCGCTCGGCCTCGCCCATGCTCAGGCCGGCGCCCTCGAGCTCGACGGTGAAGCCGAGCTGCTCCAGGCACGGGGCGGCGGCCGCATAGTCCACGGGTCCGGACGGGCGGGCCGGCCACGCGGGGTGCTGACCGGCCGGCATCGGGAAGACGGGCGGCCCGCCGTCGGCCAGCCGCACCTGGCCGGCGCTCCAGACGATGGGCGTGCGCACCACGTCGAGGGGCACGCCGTCGACGACCGGCAGCGGGTCGAAGTCGCGGACCAGCTCCCCGTCCGGCGCCCGGTCCAGGCTGGGGGAGTACTCGGCCGCCACGCCGGGTTCGGCGAGCACGACCAGGGGACCGGTCTCCGCGGAGACGTCCATCAGCGCCAGCCGGTCCTGGCCGGCGAACTGCATCGAGCCGACCTGGAGTGTCATCTCCTCGGCGGCGGCCCCGCGCGGCCCGGTGAACCACGCCCAGTACCACTGCCAGCCGGACCGGCCGATCACGACGGCCCACCGGTGCCCGCCGGGGACGTCGGCGGCGTAGACCACTCGCCGCGTGCTCGCGTCCAGCTCGGGCTCGCTCCAGTCGGACACCGCGAACTCCGCCGTGGGCGGGTAGGTCCAGTCGAGCGCGGCGACAGCGGCCAGGAAGTCCTCGTCGTCGGCGAGCGAGCCGCGCACCGGCACCTCGTACAGGTCCGGCGGTGGCAGTTCGGGGACGGGGCTCCGGGCCGGCCGCGTGGCGACGGGGGCCTCGGCCGTCGTCGTGCC
This sequence comes from Modestobacter sp. SYSU DS0904, assembly GCF_054051115.1. NCBI lineage: Bacteria > Bacillati > Actinomycetota > Actinomycetes > Geodermatophilales > Geodermatophilaceae > Modestobacter > Modestobacter sp. SYSU DS0904. The sequence goes on from NZ_JBJHAQ010000002.1 coordinate 165,057, forward strand.
CGTCACCGAGACCCCCGTGGCCAGCGCGACGACCGCCAGCCCGCCGGCGACCCATGCGGCGGCCCGGCGGCGGCGGGACCGGACCAGGTCGAGCGCCCGCGTCGCGGTGCTCACCCCGTCCGGCGGCTCGGCCCGGGCGGCGAGCTCCGCCAGCCGGGCGGCGACCGCCTGCTCGACCGGGGCGGTCACGCCGGCCGCCGGTAGATCGCGTCCGGGTCGTCGTCGTCGACCGGGCGGACCGCCGGCCTCGGCACCCGGACCGGCTCCGGTGCGGGCTCGGGCGTGGGCCGGGGCGCGGGCAGGGCACCGGTGGGGCGGTAGATGGCGTCGGGGTCGGGGTCGGGCTCCGCCGCCGGCGGGCTGGTCGCCGGGGCGACCGGTTCCGGTCGTGCCGGGGTGTCCGGCTCGGTGGTGAGCAGCGGGGCGAGGGCGCCCAGCGCCGCGGTGAGCTCCTCGGCGACGTCGGTGGGGGAGCAGCCGAGCAGTGCGGCGACGGCGGCCTCGTCCAGCCGCTCGTGCAGGCGGAGCACCACCACCGCGCGGGGGTGTGGCGCCAGGTCGGCGAGCGCCCGCAGCCAGACGCGGTCGGCCTCGGGGAGGTCGTCTTCCCCGCCGGCCGGGACCACCACCGGGTCGGCCGGCCCCGGCTGCTCCAGGGCGGCGCGGACCAGCGACGCCCGGGTGTGCGCCAGCGCCTCCGCCGGGCCGGGGAGCCGGTGCCATCGGTGGCGGGTGCCGGCCAGCGCCCGGACGAGCAGGTCCCCGGCCGCCCGGCGGTCGCCGGTGAGCAGCAGGGCGGTGCCGAGGAGCCGGTCCTCGGCGTCGGTCGCGAACGCCGTGAATCCCGCGTCCCGCTGGCCCATCCGCCGCCCCCCTTCCGGTCGTCCTCGGCACGGTATCGGGCCGTACGGAGCTCCGGAGGCGATCGGGCACACTGTCGCCCTGATGACCGCCCCTGAGCCGGCCCCGTTCGCGACGCTCGTCGCGCGGTTGCGGGCGGCCGGGTGCGTGTACGCCGAGGACGAGGCGGCGCTGCTGGTCGAGGCCGCGGACGGGAGCGGGCACCTGGAGCAGCTGGTGACCCGGCGGGAGGCCGGCGAGCCGCTGGAGCAGGTGCTGGGCTGGGCCGGGTTCTGCGGTCTGCGGGTGGCCGTGGTGCCGGGGGTGTTCGTCCCGCGCCGGCGCACCGAGTTCCTGGCGGCCGAGGCGGTGGCCCGGGCCGGGCGGGGCAGCGCCGTCGTCGACCTGTGCTGCGGCACCGGCGCGGTCGGGCTGGCGGTGGCGGTCGCCGTCGGCGGGGTGCGGCTGTACGCCGCCGACCTCGACCCCGCGGCGGTCGCGTGCGCCCGCCGGAACCTGGCACCGCTCGGCGCATGGGTGGGGGAGGGTGACCTGTTCGACGCCCTGCCGTGGTCGCTGCGCGGCCAGGTCGACGTGCTGGTGGTCAACGCCCCCTACGTGCCCACCGACGCGGTGGCGCTGATGCCGCGGGAGGCGCGGGACCACGAGGCGCCGCTCGCCCTGGACGGCGGACCGGACGGGGTGGCCGTGCACCGGCGGGTCGCGGCCGGCGCCGCCGGGTGGCTGTCGCTGGGCGGAACGCTGCTGATCGAGACCAGCGAGGAGCAGGCGGCAACGACCGCGGCGGCGGTGGTGGCGGGCGGCCTGCGGCCCACGGTGCGGCACGACGAGGACCTCGACGCGACCGTCGTCGTCGGGACCCGCCCCTGACCCGCCGACGGCCCCCACCCGGTGGGGTGGGGGCCGTCGGCAGGGGGCAGCAGGGGGTTGGCTCAGCTGGGCTGGACGCCGAAGGCGGTGGCCAGCTTCTCGATCTTGCGGGCCCGGCCCAGCCGGGGCAGGTCGCTGCCGTCGCGGATGACCTGACCGCGGGCGTCGAAGTCGGCCAGGAAGTCCTTGGCCCAGGCGACGTCGGACGGCGTCGGGCTGATGACCTCGTTGATCACCGGCAGCTGGTCCATCTGCAGGCAGAGCTTGCCGGTGAGGCCCAGGGAGACCGTGGTCGCCGACTGCTCGCGCAGGATCGGGTGGCTGGTGCTCACCGTGGGGCCGTCGATGGGGCCGGGCAGGCCGCCCACCCGGCTGGCCACGACCAGGCGCGAGCGGGGGTAGGCCATCGCCAGGTCGTCGGCGCTGGTGCCGGTGTCGCGGCGGTAGTCGCCGCTGCCGAAGGCCAGCCGGAAGGCGCCGCGGGCACGGGCGATGTTCACCGCCTCCTCGATGCCCAGCGCGGACTCGACCAGCGCGAGCACCGGGGTGTTGCCGCCGAGCCGGTCGAAGGTCTCGGTGACGTGCTCGGCCGCCTCGGTCTTGGCGAGCATGACGCCGTTCAGGCCGGGCAGGCCGGCCAGCCCGGCGACGTCGTCGGCCCAGAACGGGGTGGAGTGGTCGTTGATCCGCACCCACGCGCGCTTCTCACCACCGGAGAGCCACTCGACGACGTCGGCGCGCGCTTCCGGCTTCCGGGCCGGGTCGACCGCGTCCTCGATGTCGAGGACGATCTGGTCGGCGCGGGAGTCGTGCGCCTCGTCGAACAGCTCCTTGCGAGCGCCGTTGACGAGCAGCCACGACCGGGCGATCTCTGGGTCGACGTTCCTGCCTCTGTGCACCGGACCATTCTGGGGGTCCGGCCGGGCGCCGGTCCGCCGGGGGTCCGCACGGGGCTCGCCGGCTCGGTGCCGGGCTCGGTGCGGCGGGCGGGTCAGGCGGCGCGGGCGGCGAGCCGGTCGAGCAGGCCGACGTGCCAGTCGACGTCGACCCGCCGGCCGATGGTGCCGCGGGGGCGGACCAGGTCGAACCGGACCAGCCCCGACCCGCCGCCCGGCAGCCGGCCGTCGGCCCACAGCAGCGCCAGGTGCGAGCGGGGCGCGGTGGCCTCCTCGGGGTCGCCGAGTGCCAGTTGCGTCTGCAGCACGGGGCGCTGCCGGTAGAACGCGCGCAGTCCCTGGGTGTCGGCGGCCGGGAGTTCGCCGTCGTCGGAGTGCCACACCCGCAGCACGTCGGTGGGGGTGTGCAGGATCAGCCCGCTCATCGGCAGCCCGAGGTTGTCGGTGCCCAGGTCGAGCAGGTCGAGCTGGCCGCTCAGCGGACCGTCGTCCAGGTGCGCGCCGAAGGGCCGCAGCCGCTCCATCGCCTCCCGGCGGACCAGCTGGTGGTCCAGGTGCCGGTCGGCCGAGGGCTGCCACCCGTGCTCGGCGTGGATGCGCCGGCTGACCGTGATGCCGGCGGAGAGCGCCTCCTGGACCGCGATCAGGAGCGGGCGCAGCCGGGCGACCACGGTGTGCGGCCGGCTGTCGTCCTCGGGCGAACTGGCCGGTGCCGGTGCCGGTGCCGGTGCGGTGGCGTCGGGGGAGGTCTCCACACCCCGAGTCTGCCGTCGGGGGGTGACAGGACCGAGGATCACCGCCGTGAGCGCCCCCGCCGAGTCGTCGTCCCGTCCGGTCACCGTCGTCACCGGGGGAGGGCGCGGCATCGGTGCCGCGGTCGTCGCCCGGCTGGTGCGCGACGGGCACGACGTCGCCGTCGGGTACCGGGCCGACCCGCGCAGCGCCGAGCAGGTGGTCGCCGGTGCACGCTCGGCCGGGGCGCGGGCGGTCGCCGTCCGGGCCGATGTGAGCGACCCGGACGACGTGGACGCGCTGTTCGCCGCGGCGGCCGACGAGCTGGGTCCGGTCACCGGGGTGGTCGCCAATGCCGGGGTGACCGCGCACCTCGGCGACCTGGCCGACACCCCGGTGGACGTCGTCCGGCAGGTCCTGGACGTCAACCTGCTCGGTGTCGTGCTCTGCGCCCGGCGTGCCGCCCAGGTCATGTCCCGGCGGCGGGGCGGGCCGGGTGGCGCGATGGTCGCCGTCTCGTCCAGTGCGGCGACCCTCGGGTCGCCGCACGAGTACGTGCACTACGCCGCGGCGAAGGCCGGGGGGGACGCGCTGGTCGTCGGCTGGCGAAGGAGCTGGCGGACGACGGCGTGCGGGTCAACGCGGTCGCGCCCGGGCTGGTGGAGACCGGCATCCACGCCGGTGCGGGCGATCCCGGCCGGCCCGCACGGGTGGTCGGCCGGGTGCCGCTCGGGCGGGCCGGCCGGCCCGACGAGATCGCCCCGGCGGTCGCCTGGCTGCTCTCGCCGGAGGCGTCCTACTGCACCGGTGCGGTGCTGCGGGTGGCCGGCGGGCTGTAGGTCCGCGGGCAGCGGAGCTGCCCTCGGACAGAACTGTCGTACCCCGTACGTATGTTCGAGTCGTGCCGGAGACGCCGTCCCACCCCCACTCGGGTGACCTGTGCATCGACCTGGTGTGGGAGCCCACCCTGGTCGCTCCGCGGGTGCCGGTGTCGTGGCTGCCGGAGGAGGAGCTGGCCGCGGAGCTGCAGCGGGTGCAGCAGCGTCGGGCTGTCGAGGCCGCGTACGAGGCGGAGCTGATCCTGGCCCTGGCTGCCGATCGTCCCGCGTCAGCGGATCCGCCGCCCGACTCTCGCGGTGCGCGGCGGGCGGGGTGGACCGCACAGCCGGCCGAGGGGGAGGTGAGTGAGTTCTTCACCGCCGAGCTGGCCACCGTGCTCAACGTCGGCCGCGGGACGGCGGCGATCCGGTTGACCCGCGCTGTGGTGTGGCGGGACAAGCTGCCCGCCACCTTCGCCGCCCTGAAAGCCGGAGACCTCGACGAGCGGCGGGCCCAGGAGCTGGCCGATGCGGTGAAGAACACCAGCGCCGACGTCGCCGGCCGCGTCGAGGACGCCCTGCTCGGGGAGGCGACCGACCTGTCGGTGACCAAGGTCGGGAAGCGGGCGGCGGAGCTCGTGCTGCGCTTCGACGCCGCCGCCGCCGACGAAGCTCGGGCGGAGGCGGAGAAGGCCGCCGACGTACACCTCTACCCGTCCCCGGCGGACGGGCGGGCGGTGCTGGCCGTGGACCTGCCCGCCGATGAGGCCGCGGAGTGCCATGACCTGCTCGACCAGCTCGCCCGGATGCTCAAGGCCGACGGCGACGACCGGCCCATCGGCTACCTGCGCACGCTGGTGCACTCGGCGTTGATCCGCCGCCCCGCCGACAACGGGCTGCCTCTGGTGGCCGCCAACCTGACGATCACCGCCGCACTGGAGGCCTTGGAGGGCGGGGCCACGCCGGGTGAGGTGAACGGGCTGCCGATCACCGCCGCGCACCTGCGCGACCTGCTCGCCCGGGTCGGGGCCCTGGGCCTCACCGCGCCGGACGGCGGATCACTGACGTTCGCCATCACCGGCCCGGACGGGGAACTGCTGGCCACCGTCACCCTCGCCGAGCTGGCGCGGCTGGCCAAGCGCGGCTGTGCCGAGCACCCCGACGAGACGTGCGGATGCGCGGTGCTGGGGTCGCCGCCGGCGACCGAGCGCTACGAGCCCACCGCGCGACAGCGTGCCTTCGTCACCACCCGCGACCGGCGCTGCCGGTTCCCCAACTGCGGTCAACGCGTGGGCTGGGCCGACCTCGACCACGTCATCCCGCATTCCTGCGGCGGTGCGACCGACTGCGCCAATCTCTGCTGCCTGTGCCGGTCGCATCACCGGCTCAAGACCCATGCCCCCGGCTGGCGATTCGAGATGGACCCCGACGGCACCCTGCACGTGACCACCCCGTCCGGGGTCACCCGCACCACCCGACCACCCGGCCTCCGTCCAGCCGGCGGACCCGAACCACTCGAGGCCCGACCACCTGACGGCCCCGAACCGGCCTGCGGACCCGAACCACCACCTGCCGACACCGCCGCCGACCCGCCACCGTTCTGACGCGGCGGGGTAGCTGGTCGGCGGGTGCTGGTCAGCGGGCGGTCCGACCGTCCAGTCGGTGTGACTGGCGTGGCGGGAGTGGTGGTTCGGCGATCCGTGGTGCGCTCGAGTCCCGGCACGGTCTGCTCGTGCCGATAAGGGCAGTGTGATCCGTCAGGATGTCCCGCAGGGCTCGCCGCGGAGCCCGCAGTGGTTCGACCCCGAGCACCAGGCCGACATCCTCGCGGCGTTCGATCATCACCTGGCCTCGGGGCTGCACGAGCGCACTCCCTTCTGTCCGCGCCCCGAGCGCGTGCTGGAACTGGGTCAGCTCGCTGCCGCCAGCGCACTCCCTGCCCGCGCCGCTCTCCTCCGGTGGGGCGCCCTGCCCGCGTCGGTGCGCAGCCACCTGCTCACCGGTTGGTACGGCGCCCGCGTCGCTCGCCGCTCCGCCGCCTGACCGATCCGCCGCCTGACCGATCCGCCGCCCGGGGCCATCGGCGCCGCCGTCGCCGCGGATCTGCTCGGCAGGCTCAGCCCTGTTCGGTCGGCGTGAACCGGGCGAGCGCGTCCACCGCCGGGCAGGTGTAGTACGCGCCGGTCAGCGGGGTGAGGAAGCCGGTCAGCCCGTCCCGCACGCCGTCGGTCGCCCCGGCCATCCGGCGCAGCATCTCGTGCAGCCGCCAGCGGTCGCGAGCGAACCCGACGAACGCCGTCCCGTGGTCGGTGACCCCGCCGTAGGCGACGTTGCGGCGGAAGATCTGCTGCTCCGCACCGTCCACCTCGAGGCTCGTGCGGGCGACGTGCGCGCTGGACAGCATCTCGTCGGCGGGCAGCTCCACGCTGTCGGCCTTGGTGCGGCCCATGGTCATCTCCTGGCCGTACGTGCCCAGCGACTCCCAGGCCGCACTGTCGTGCCGCCACAGCTGGTAGAGCACGGTGCTCGCCCCGGCGCCGGGCTCCCCGGCCGGGACGGCGGCGACCTCCGCGGCGGTGAGCAGCGTGGGGTTCTCGGTGCCGTCGATGAACCCGGTGAGGTCGCGGTCGTGCTGGTAGAGCCAGCCGGTGACCTCCCCGGCCACCGTCGCGATGCCCGTCAGCGCGGCGAGCACCGCACGGGCGTTGTCGAACACCGCCGTCCGGTCGCCGCCGGCCACCCACACCCAGGCGTCGTGCTGGGTCGCCGGCATCCGATAGCGCCCGGCCCCCACGATCGGCTCGTCGAACCCCGCGGCGTCGGCCGGTGCATCGGCCGGGGCGACAGCGGCCCACAGCTCGGGCCGGAAGCCGACGACCACGTTCACGCCGCCGGTCGTGGAGAGCGGACCGGTCGACCCGGCCACCCCGCGGACCAGGTCCTCCGCGGGGCAGCCGGGCTCCAGGTCGAGCTCGAGGTAGCAGTACTCGGGGGTGCCGAGCGCGAAGATGCCGGGCTGGGTGGTCACGCGAGGCACCTCCTCGAGCGCGTCAGTCGGTCGGCGGCTCGTCCTTGCCGGCCTCCTCGAGCGCGTCGGCCTCCTCCTTGGTCTTGTGCACGGCCTTGTCGGCGTGCTCCGGCGGCCCGTAGACGGTGTAGAGCACCAGCGGGTTGACCCCGTCGTTGATGAAGTTGTGCTTCTTGCCGGCCGGCACGACGACCAGGTCACCCTGGGCGACCTTCTTCTCCTGGCCGCCGACCTTCGCCTTCGCGGTGCCGCTGACGAAGGTCAGGATCTGGTCGACGTCGTGCACCTCCTCGCCGATCTCCCCGCCCGGCGGGATCGTCATGATCACCAGCTGGGTGTGCTCGCCGGTCCACAGCACGCGGCGGAAGTCGGCACTCTGCTCGGCGACGGTGGCGATGGTGAAGTGCTCCATGGGCGCCGTTCCTCCCTGTCCCTCGATCTGCTGGCCGGCGCGCGCCGGCCTCGATGATCAGTCAAGAGCAGGTCGCCCGACGGCGCGATCCGAAGCACCCGTCCCCGAGCACGCCGTGCCGGAGCCGCCCGTCCCGGAGCCCCGTTCGAGAGGTTCAGGTCACGGCGCCGCCCGGGGGTCACGGAGGAGGCGAGGGCGTCGACGGCGGCTGCCCCGTCCGGGGGATCCAGCGCCGGTGGAGGTGGACCCGGGACCTCCGGCTCTGTGCGACCGGTGGCCCGTAGGCCAGGCTGGGGGCGAGCAGCCCGGTCATCGATGACCGGGCACGGGAAGCACGGGCACGGATCAGGAGGACGCGGTGACGGAGCAGGGCGGCACGAGGGACGCGCTCGCGGCAGAGGTCGACGAGGCGATGGCCGAGGCAGCGGGAGAGGCCGTGCCCGGGGCGGTCGGCGGTGGGGTCGTCGTCGGTCACGACGGCTCCGGGTGCGCCCAGGAGGCGCTGCTGTGGGCGGCCGGCCTGGCCGAGCGGGCCGGGTGGCCGCTGCACGTCGTCCGCGCCTGGCGGATCGCCACCGCACCCCAGCCGGCCAGCTGGTCGCCGGGCTACGTCCCGCCGATGAGCGACTACGAGAAGGCCGTCCAGGCCGACCTGGAGGCCGACGTCGTCTCGGCGCTCGGCCAGGAGCGTGCCGCGGGCGTCACCTGCCACGTCGCGCACACCGCCCCGGTGAAGGCGCTCATCGCCGCCGCCGGGCAGGCCGACGTGCTGGTGGTGGGCGCCCGCGGCCGCGGTGGCTTCGCCGGCCTGCTGCTGGGCTCGACCAGCGACCAGGTCACCCGGCACGCCCCCTGCCCGGTCACCGTGGTCCGGAGCGACAGCAAGAACTGAGCAGCTCACCCCGGCGGCGCGCGGTCGGGCCCCTGGGTGTCCACTGACGGGGTGCCCGCCCCCGACCGCGTCCCGCCGTCCTTCCTGCAGGCCCACACCCGGGTCGAGCGGCCCACCCTGGTGCCCGAGGTGCAGCTGCACGTCGCCGACGACGTGGTCGCCCTGTGGGAGGCGATGGAGACCGAGGCCGGCGGGGCCGGCCAGGACCCACCGTTCTGGGCCGCGGCCTGGCCGGGCGGCCAGGCGCTGGCCCGGCACGTGCTCGACCGCCCGGAGCTCGTGGCCGGCAAGCGGGTGCTGGACCTCGGCGCCGGGAGCGGGCTGGTCGCCGTGGCGGCGCTGCAGGCCGGCGCCGCGCACGTCGTGGCCAGCGACGTCGACCCGTACTCGCACACCGCGATCGCGCTGAACGCCGAGCTCAACGGGGTGACCGGGATCGAGGTGGTGGGCGACGTGCTGGACGACGACGGGCCCGACGTGGACGTCGTCCTGGCCGGCGACGTCTGCTACGACCGCGACATGACCGCCCGGGTGCTGCCGTACCTGGGCGCCCACTGGCTGCGCGGGGCCACCGTGCTGCTCGGGGACCCCGGACGCGCCTACGTGCCGCGCGAGGGGCTGCTGGCGGCCGCCGTCCACGACGTCCCGGACGCCGACGGTGGCGAGGTCCGCCGGACGACGGTCTGGCGCCTGCCCTGACCCCGCCCGGCCCGCGCCCCGTCACGCACCTCATGGGACCGATGGGGCCTGCGGGACGGATCACACGGCGCTGACCAGGGGCCTCGCCGCAGAAGCCGACGAACTGGCCGCCGAGCATTGTCACGAGGTCGTAACGAGCTCTACCGTGGTCGAGTCCGGCCGGACGTCACGTCCCCATCCGGGGAGCCCGCGCCGGGTGCCGCCGAGTCGCTCTCCGCAGCGATCCGGGGACCCACCGCAGCACTGGGGTGAATCCCGCCCGGGCACGCGCCCGGCCGGGTAGGGCGTCTTCCCGCCCGAATCCGTCAGCTAACCCGGTAGGCGGCCACGGAAGAGCCCGGGAGCCCCCTCCTTCATGTCCCCCCGCACCACCCTGCACGACCACGCCGGCCCCGACCTCCCCGCCGACGGCGACCTGCCCACCGCGGTCCTCCCCGTCGGCGGCGAGGAGACCCCCCGCCGGTCCCGCCGCCTGGCGCCCCCGGCCGGCCTGCGTCGTCCGGCGATGTACCTGGCCGCCGCCGCGGTCGGTGCGGTCGTGGTCAACGTCGTCGTGAGCGGGCAGACCGACGCCCAGGCCACCGCGGCGCCCGAGCCGATGAGCATCGCCACCCAGCTCGGCCTCACCGCCCAGCACGCCGGCACCGTCGTCGCCGAGGGTGAGGTCGGCAACCGGCTGGGCGAGCTGGTGGCCGACCGCAGCCAGCGCCAGGAGGCCGAGGCGGCCGCCCAGCAGGCGCAGGCCGCCGCCGACCAGGCGGCGCGTGACGCGATCGCCGCCGAGGAGGCCCGGCTCGCCGAGGAGGCCCGCAAGGCCGAGGAGGCCCGGCTCGCCGAGGAGGCGCGCCTGGCGGAGGAGGCCCGCCAGGCGGCGGCCGCCCGCAAGGCCGAGCAGGCCGCCGCGGCGGCCCCGCGGGCACCGGCCGCCCCGCGTTCCTCGAGCGGTTCCTCGGGTGGGGGAGCCCCTGCCCCGGCCGCCGCCGCGCCGGCCGGCTCGTTCCAGAGCTACGCGCTGTCCAAGCTCGGCGGCGACTCCGGCCAGTTCTCCTGCCTGGAGAAGCTGTGGGGCAAGGAGAGCGGCTGGAACCCCAACGCGCAGAACCCGCGCAGCACCGCCTACGGCATCCCGCAGTTCCTGGACTCCACCTGGAAGGGCACCGGGATCGCCAAGACCTCCGACGGCTACCGGCAGATCGACGCCGGCCTGATCTACATCGAGAACCGGTACGGCTCGCCGTGCGGCGCCTGGTCGCAGTCGCAGTCCGCCGGCTGGTACTGAGCCGACCCGCGCCGGTGGACCCAGCAGTGACCAGCACGGCAGCGATCCGCACCGCACTGGTCTGCACCGCACCGATCTGCACGCCGGCGATCCGTACCGCACACTGATCGACCCGGCACCGACGAGGAGGGGCCGCCCGCACCGGGCGGCCCCTCCTCGCGTGCCGAACACGCCACCCTGCCCCGATGTCACCCCCATCGGTCAGGATCACCGGGTGGACCACCCAGACCAGGAGGGCTGAACCGTGGGCAAGCACCGGGCACCCGAGCCCGCGGCCTCGGACTTCGACGCCGCGACGGCGGCGTTGGCCGACGTCACCGGCGACTACCTCGTCGACACCGCGCACACCCGCATCGGCGTCCGCGCCCGGCACGCGATGGTGACGACGGTGCGCGGCGCGTTCACCGACTTCGCCGGCACCGCGCACCTCGACACCGGCGACCCGACCGCGAGCACCGTCTCGCTGCGCATCCGCACCGCGAGCATCGACACCGGCGCCCCCGACCGTGACGCGCACCTGCGCTCGGCGGACTTCCTGGCCGTCGAGCAGTTCCCGGAGATGCGCTTCGACTCCACCGCGGTGCGGCAGGTCGACGACGACGTCTACCGGGTCACCGGCGACCTGACCATCAAGGACGTCACCCGCTCCGTCGACATCGACTTCACCCTCACCGGCTCGGCGCTGGACCCCTTCGGCAACACCCGGGTCGGCTTCGAGGGCGCGCTGGCGATCAAGCGCAGCGACTGGGAGCTCACCTGGAACGCCGTCCTGGAGACCGGTGGCGTGCTGGTCAGCGACCGGATCCAGGTGGAGTTCGACGTCTCGGCGATCCGGACCGGCTGACCGGCGCGGTCCCGGCTCCCTCGGCGCCCACCCCTCCGGGAGACGGAAGGCGGTGTGTTCCAGACCACTGCCGCCCGCTACGGTGGCACTGAGTGCCAGCGGCAGGGCCGTGGGCACCGGGGGACGACGGCGTCTCCCGGTCCGAGCAGCAGGGGAGTGCGCAGATGGCGAACGCGTGGTTCGAGACGGTGGCCGAGGCGCAGCGCCGGGCGAAGCGACGGTTGCCGAAGGGCGTCTACGGGGCGCTGGTCGCCGGCTCCGAGCGGGGGCTGACGGTCGACGACAACCTGGCTGCCTTCGCCGAGCTGGGCTTCGCCCCGCACACCGCCGGGCTGGCCAACGGCCGGCAGATGGACACCCACGTCATGGGCCAGGACCTCTCCCTGCCGGTGCTCATCAGCCCGACCGGCGTGCAGGCCGTCCACCCCGACGGGGAGGTCGCGGTCGCGCGCGCGGCGGCGGCCCGCGGCACGGCCATCGGGCTGTCCTCGATGGCGAGCAAGCCGATGGAGGAGGTCATCGCCGCCAACCCGAAGACCTTCTTCCAGCTGTACTGGGTCGGCGACCGCGACCTGATGGCCGCCAAGGTCGAGCGGGCACGACGGGCCGGCGCGGCCGGGCTGATCGCCACGCTGGACTGGTCCTTCTCCTACGGTCGCGACTGGGGCAGCCCGTTCATCCCGGAGCGGATCAACCTGGAGGCGGTGCGGCGGTACGCCCCGCAGGTGGCGCTCAAGCCGAGCTGGCTGTGGGACTTCGCCAAGACCAAGCAGCTGCCCGACCTCACCGTGCCCAACATGGTCGCCAACCCCGGCGACCCGGCGCCCACCTTCTTCGAGGCGTACGGCATGTGGATGCAGTCGCCGATGCCGACCTGGGAGGACGTCGCCTGGCTCCGTGAGCTGTGGGGCGACGACCGGCCGTTCATGCTCAAGGGCGTCATGCGCGTCGACGACGCCAAGCGGGCCGTCGACGCCGGTGTCTCCGCCATCTCGGTCTCCAACCACGGCGGCAACAACCTCGACGGCACCCCGGCCTCCATCCGCGCGCTGCCGGCGATCGCCGAGGCGGTCGGCGACCAGGTCGAGGTGCTGCTGGACGGCGGGATCCGGCGCGGTGGCGACGTCGCCAAGGCGCTCGCCCTGGGCGCCAAGGCCGTGATGATCGGCCGTGCCTACCTGTGGGGCCTGGCGGCCAACGGGCAGGCCGGGGTGGAGAACGTGCTCGACGTGCTCCGCGACGGCCTCGGCTCGGCGATGGTCGGCCTCGGCCGGGACTCGGTCGCCGAGCTCTGCCGGGACGACGTCGTCGTCCCGCCCGGCTTCGAGCGGTACCTCGGCGTCGACCAGGTCGCTGATGCGCCGGTGGAGAGCGTTCCCTCGCAGCACCGGCCCACCCGGGGGTGACCCGGGCCGGCGCCCGGCGATGAGTGCCGGGCGCCGGTGACCTGCCGGCGGCATGACCTACCGACGGCGGGGACCTACCGACGGCGGGGACCTGCCGGCGGCGGTGACCTGCCGGCGGCGATGACTTCCGGGCGGCTCGGCGGTCTGGGTGGGCACGAGACCCACCCGGTCGCCGAGGAGGCCGCCCATGTGCCCGCTGTCCCGCTTCGTGACGCTGTGGTCGCTGCTGGAGCGGCGGGTGGCCGACGGCCGGCTGCCCGGGTACTCCGCCGCGGTGCGGTACCGCGGCACCACCGAGCTGCGCGCCGGCGGCTGTCTGGTCCGCGGCGGCAGCGAGCCGGTCGGCCCCGACTCGCTGTTCCGGCTCGCCTCGCTGTCCAAGCCCTACGCCGGTGCGCTGACCCTGGCCCTCGCCGAGGACGGCGTGCTCGGCCCGGCCGACCCGGTGGCCCGGTGGCTGCCCGAGCTGGCCGGCCCCCGGGTGCTGGCCACACCCGGAGGGCCGCTGGCGGAGACGGTGCCGGCGGCCCGGGAGATCACCGTGCGCGACCTGCTCACCAACACCGCCGGGTTCGGCGCGCTGTTCGACGGCAGCCCGCTGGACGTCGCGACGGTCGAGCGCGGGCTCGGCGCCGGGCCGTTCTCGCCGCAGCTGCCGCCCGAGGAGTACCTCGCCCGGCTCGGAGAGCTGCCGTTGGCCGCGCAGCCGGGGGAGCGGTGGCTCTATCAGGCGTGCACCGACGTCCTCTCGGTGCTGCTCGCCCGGGCCACCGGGCGGCCGCTGGGTGCCCTGCTCACCGAGCGGGTCACCGGCCCGCTGGGGCTCGGCTCGACGGGCTTCTGGGCCCGCGATCCCCGGCGGCTCACCGCCGCCTACCTCCCCGAGGGCGACCGGCTCACCCTGCTCGACCCACCCGACGGGATCGCCGCCCGGTCGCCGGTCTTCGAGGGGCTGGCCGCCGGGCTGGTCGCCACCGCCGGGGACGTGCTGGCCTTCCTCGCGGCGCTCGCCGACGGCGGGGGACCGGTGCTGGCCCCCGGCTCGGTCGCGCAGCTGACCACCCCGTCGCTGACCGAGCGGCAGCGGGCGACCGCCGGGGCGTTCCTGCCCGCCGGCGTGTCCTGGGGGCTGCAGACCGGGGTCCGGGTGGACGACGGCGTGCCCGGCGGCTGGGGCTGGGACGGCGGCACCGGGACCACCGGCTGGGCCGACCCCGCCCGGGACCTGGTGGCCGTGCTGCTGACCACCCGCGGCTACGGCGGGCCGGACGACGATCCCGGCTGGTTCTGGCCGGAGCTGCACCGCTGCCTGTGACACCCGCTGACTGTGCCCCCGCTGCCCGTGAGGCCCAGCCCGCCTGTGCCTCAGCCGCGGCGCATCCGGCCCAGCAGGCCACCCGCGCCGCCGAGGGTCCGGGCGGCCAGCTGCAGCAGCGGGCCGCCCGGGATGCCGGGCGCGGACTCGACGATCGGGGCCAGCCGCATCAGCCCGGGCAGCTGGTGCACCCGCAGCCGCCGGCGGGCCAGCGCCGTCACCGGGTTCGCCCGGCCGGAGGCGGCGTCCAGCAGCAGGTCCGCCGGCGCCTCGACCGCGGTGCCGGTCACCCGTCCCGGGGGCAGGCGCGTCACGGTCCAGCCGTCGCCGGCCGCGGTGAACCGCCAGCCGCCGTCCGGCGTGGCCAGCGTGGCGCCGGCGGTGATGCCCCCGGCCGCGGCGAGCGCGCCGGTGACGTCGGCGAGCGCGGCCAGGCCGGTCTGCAGGGTCTCCGGCGGCGGGGCGGGCGCGCCGGCGGAGGCGAGGTCCAGGCCGTGCACGGCCAGCTCGTAGGCCTGCCCGAGGACGACGCTGAGCAGCGGCAGCCGCCCCACGGTGGAGACCGTCGGGGCGGTGTCCAGCTCGGCCGGCTCCTCGGCCAGGTAGCGCACCGTCGCCGCCCGGGCCGCCTGGAGCGCGGCGAGCACCTCGGCCCGGTCCGCGTCCCGGTGCACGGTGGTCACCCGGGCGTTGACCAGGTCCGGGTCCGCCGGGGTGCCCGCGGCGCCGGACCGGGCGCCGGCGACCAGGTCGTCCAGCGCGGTGTGGTCCGCCCACACGCCCAGGTGCGTGCAGACCTCCTGGGCGCGCCAGCCCGGCAACCGGGTGCGGCGGTGCAGGTCGACGGACCCGGCCTGGGCCAGGAAGCCGTCCCAGGCGCCCAGCACCAGCCGGCCGACCTCGTCCCGTCCGGCGTCGGCCATCCCGTGCGCAGCGGTCATGGCCGGCCCCTACCCGGGGGTCCCGCGGTCCAGGCGCCGGTCAGGCGGGCCGGAACCGGGCCGACAGCGGCTCGACGAACCGCGCCAGCAGCGGGCCGGCGACCGCCAGCACGAGCACGTACCCGGTGGCCAGCGGCCCGACGTCGGTCAGCCCGGCGGTCACCGCCAGCCCGGCGATCACCACCGAGAACTCCCCGCGCGCCACCAGCGCCGCCCCGGCGCGCAACCGGCCGGGCGCCGCCACGCCGTCGCGGCGGGCGGCGAACCAGCCGGTGCCCAGCTTGGTGGCCGTGCTGACCAGGGCCAGCAACAGCACCGCGGGCAGCACGGGCAGGACGGCGCCCGGGTCGGTCGACAGCCCGAAGGCGACGAAGAAGGTCGCGGCGAACAGGTCCCGCAGTGGGGAGAGCACCGCGCGGGCCCGTTCGGCCAGCGAGGCCGGGATGGCGATGCCCACCAGGAACGCGCCGACCGCGGCCGAGGCGCCCAGCGCCTGCGCGGCCCCGGCGACCAGCAGGGTCAGGCCGAACAGCCGCAGCAGCACCTGCTCGTCGTCCGGGTGGTCGAGCACCCGGCCCAGCCGGTGCCCGTGCCGGCTGGCGGCCAGCAGCACCAGCAGCACGGCGCCGCCGGCCAGCGCGATCCCGGCGACGGCCTGCAGCGGGCCGCCGCCGGCCAGCGCCACCACCAGCAGCGGGAGGAACAGCGCCATCGCGACGTCCTCCAGGACCAGCACCGACAGCACCGCGGGGGTCTCCCGGTTGCCGAGCCGGCCCAGGTCGCCCAGCAGCCGGGCGACGATCCCCGACGAGGAGATCCAGGTGACGCCGGCCATCGCCAGCGCCCCCTGCCAGGGCAGCCCGAGCAGCAGGCCGGCGATGAAGCCCGGCGGCGCGTTGAGCAGCAGGTCGACCAGGCCGGAGGGTCCGTGCCGGCGCAGCGAGCCGAACAGCTCGGTGGCCGAGAACTCCAGCCCGAGCGCCAGCAGCAGCAGGACGACGCCGATCTCGGCGGCCGCCTCCAGGAACGGCTCGGCGGTGGTCAGCGGGGCGACCCCGCCCTCCCCGAGGGCGAGCGAGGCCAGCAGCACGAACGGGATGGGCGAGAGCCCGAGCCGGCGGGCGAGCAGCCCCAGCACCGACAACCCGAGGAACAGCAGGCCGAGCTCGACCAGCAGCGCCGCGACGTGCTCCACCGGCGGCTACGAGGACTGGCCGGTGAGCAGCGCGGCGAACGTGGCCAGGCCGGCCCCCGAGCCGATCGCCACCAGCACGTCGCCCACCTGCAGCAGCTGCTCCGGCCCGGGCGCGGTGACCACGTCACTGCCGCGGACCAGCGCCACGATCGAGCAGCCGGTCCGCGTGCGGGCGCGGGTGTCGCCCATCGGCCGGCCGGCGAACGGCGACCCGGCGGGCAGGGTGACCCGGGTGGACTCCAGCCCGGGCACCTCCCGGGAGAGGTCGGCGAAGCGCTGGGTCACCCGGGGCGCGCCGAGCACCTCGGCGACCGCGGCCACCTCGTCGGCCTCCAGCTGGAGCACCTCGCGGGCCTGGTCGGGGTCGCGCCGGTCGTAGAAGACCAGCTCCACCGAGCCCTCGCGGCGGACCACGATGCCGACCGGCTGGCCGGCCCGGGTGGTCAGCTCGTACCGGACACCGACGCCGGGCAGCAGCGTCTCGACGAACTCCACAGGGCTCACCGTCACCGCCCCATCGTGGCAGCCGGGGGTCAGCGCCCGGCGGAGGGCTGCAGCGCCAGCACGGTGCGCAGCGCCGCCACCAGGGCCAGCGGCTGGTCGAGCATCGGGTGGTGCCCGGCGTCGGGCAGCTCGACCACCGGCAGCGGCCCCGGGGTGAGCCCGGCCATCTCGGTGCTCATCGCCGGGGTGACCAGCCCGTGCGCGCAGCGCAGCAGGGTGGCCGGTCGGTGCAGCCGGGGGAGCAGGTCGCGCAGCCGCAGCCGGGTGCCGAAGAAGTCCGGGTCGAAGGCCCAGGTCCACCCGCCGTCGACGGGGCGCAGCGAGCCGCGGGCGACGTGGTCGCGGACCCAGGGCAGGTACACCTCCTGCGGCGGGAGGGTGCGGAACCGCGCCATCGCCTCGTCCAGCGTGGGGTGCACCTTGTGCGGACGGCGCCGCTCGCGCAACCGGGTCTCGTCCGGGGGTGCGTCGTTGAGCGGGGAGTCGACGATCACGACCCCGCCCACCTCGGCCGGGTGCTCGACCGCGGCGGTGACCGCGACCCAGCCGCCCATGCTGTGCCCGATCACCACCGGTCGGTCCAGCCCGGCGCTCGCGGCGACCGCCACCACCTCGCGGGCCCACACCAGCGGGTCGTAGTCGGTGCGGTGGTCGCTGTCGCCGTGCCCGGTGAGGTCGAGGGCGACCACCCGGTGCCCGGTCGGCTGCGGGGTGACCAGCTGGGGGGCGATGTGGTCCCACCAGCCCGAGTGGGCGGCGCCGCCGTGCACCAGCGCCACACCCGGGGCGCCGACCGGGCCCCAGGTCCGGTAGTGCACCCGGGCGCCGGCGACGACGACGTCCCGGTGCTCCGGCTGCTGGGCGAGGGCCTGGGTGAACCACGTCGGCGGGGTCATCCCCGGATCCTGCCCGACGGCGGCAGCTCGTGGAGAACGGGCTGGGAGCTGCCTCCGGCGCGCGGAGACAGCTCCCAGCCCGATGTCGAGCCGCGGTGACGGGCTCAGCGGCCCTTCAGCAGCTCTTCGAACGACGTCGTCGGGTCGGCGAACGGGTCGGCCGGGCGGGTGGCCACCGGGCGGCCGGCGACCAGGCCGGCGAGCTCGCCGGCGGCCCGCTCGACCCGCTCGGCCAGCGACCGGTCGATGCCGCCGCCGGCCCAGTCCTCCGACGCGGCGAAGACGCCGGTGGGCGCCGGGACCGCCCGCAGGTAGGCGAACAGCGGCCGCAGCGCGTACTCCACGACCAGCGAGTGCCGCGCCGTGCCGGCGGTCGCCCCGAGCAGCACCGGCTTCCCGGTCAGCGCGTCCTTGTCCAGCACGTCGAAGAACGTCTTGAACAGCCCGGAGTAGCTGGCCGAGAAGACCGGGGTGACCGCGATCAGCCCGTCGGCGCCGGTGACGGTGTCGACCGCCGCCTGCAGCTCGCGGTTGGCGAAGCCGGTGGTCAGGTTGTCGGCCAGGTCGCGGGCGTGGCCGCGCAGCTCGACGAGCTCCACGGTGGCGTCGTCGCCGCGGGCGCGCAGCGCCTCGACCGTGGCGGTGGTCAGCCGGTCGGCCAGCAGCCGGGTCGAGCTGGGGGTGCTCAGCCCGGCGCTGACGACGGCGATGGTGCGGGTGGTCATCGTGCCGGCACCTCCTGGACCTGGCCGGTGACGTCGTCGCCGGCGGACACCGTCGCGTCGGTGCCCCCGCCGGCGGCGGCGACCAGCGAGGCGTGGGTCGGCGCGTCCGGCACGTGCGCCGGCTTCAGCGCGGCGAACTCGCGCCGCAGCACCGGCACGACCTCCTCGCCCAGGATGTCCAGCTGCTCGAGCACCGTCTTCAGCGGCAGCCCGGCGTGGTCGATGAGGAACAGCTGGCGCTGGTAGTCACCGACGTAGTCGCGGAAGCCGAGGGTCCGCTCGATCACCTGCTCCGGGGAGCCGACGGTCAGCGGGGTCTGCGAGCTGAACTCCTCCAGCGACGGGCCACCGCCGTAGACCGGGGCCTTGTCGAAGTAGGGGCGGAACTCCCGGACGGCGTCCTGGCTGTTCCGGCGCATGAACACCTGCCCGCCCAGCCCGACGATCGCCTGGTCGGCGCTGCCGTGGCCGTAGTGCTCGAACCGGCGGCGGTAGAACTCCACCATCTGCTGGGTGTGGGACGCCGGCCAGAAGATGTGGTTGTGGAAGAAGCCGTCGCCGTAGAACGCGGCCTGCTCGGCGATCTGCGGGCTTCGGATCGACCCGTGCCACACGAACGGCGGGACGCCGTCCAGCGGGCGCGGGGTGGCGGTGAAGCCCTGCAGCGGGGTGCGGAACCGGCCCTCCCAGTTGACGACGTCCTCGCGCCACAGCCGGCGCAGCAGCTGGTAGTTCTCCACCGCCAGCGGGATGCCGTCCCGGATGTCCTTGCCGAACCACGGGTACACCGGGCCGGTGTTGCCCCGGCCCATCATCAGGTCGACGCGGCCGTCGGCGACGTGCTGCAGGGTGGCGAAGTCCTCGGCGATCTTCACCGG
The DNA here is from genome assembly GCF_054051115.1 of Modestobacter sp. SYSU DS0904. Lineage (NCBI taxonomy): Bacteria > Bacillati > Actinomycetota > Actinomycetes > Geodermatophilales > Geodermatophilaceae > Modestobacter > Modestobacter sp. SYSU DS0904. The sequence continues at coordinate 184,248 of NZ_JBJHAQ010000002.1, forward strand.
GTCGGTGGTGGTGATCAGCGTCGTGGACGTCGACAGGACCAGCTTCTCGGTCTTCGCCGCGATGTAACCCAGCGTGGTGGTGGGGGAGGAGACCACGAACGGCGGGTTGTGGTGCTGACCCTGGGCGAAGACGTCGAGCCCGACCTCCTCCGCCTTGAGCGCGATCGCGATCAGCGACTTGACCCGCTCGGCCTCGGTGGGTGTGCGACCCGTCGTCGGGTCGGGCGTGACGTCGCCGACCGTGAAGACCCCGAACTGCATGGCGTGCTCCCCTCGTCTGAGCCGCACTGGTTGAGAGTGCAACTACTGGCCGGTGGAACCGTACCCGGGCACCGGGCATTCCCGTCGGGCCCGGGACCAAGGACCCTCCTGCGGGGGACCTGTCGCACCCCGAGCCGGCGGCCGACCTGGGACCGTGGAGGGATGCCGACTCTCCTCTGGGTGCTGATCGTCCTCGTGGTGTGGATCGCCGCCGGTGTCGCCGCGGTGGTGGTGCTCGGCCGGCAGGGGCATCGGACGGGGCGCTGGTGGCTGCTGGGCGTGGTCCTCGGCCCGCTGTTCCTCCCGATCGCCGCCGAGCGGGGGAAGCACGGCGTGGTCGTGCTGGACCGCCGGAGCGCCCGCGGGGGTGACCCGGGGAGCCGGGGCGACGGGCGGACCGTCCTGGTCGCGGTCGACGGGTCGCCGGAGTCCGACCAGGCGGTCCGGGACGCGGCCCGGCTGCTCGGCGGCGCGGAGACCCGGTTCGTGCTGGTCACCGTCGTCGACCCCGATGCCGCGGAGTTCGACGACGCCGACGTCCGCGCCGCCGCGCACGACCTGCTGGCCGAGCGGGCCCGCTGGCTGGGCACCGACACCGAGCCGGTGCTCGAGATCGGCTGCGGCCAGCCGAGCCGGGTGCTGGTCGACGTGGCCCGGACCGAGGGCGCGGACCTGCTCATGCTCGGCCGCCGGGGCCGCGGCCTGTCGCAGCGGGTGCTCGGCAGCGTGGCCGAGCAGGTCGCCCGGCAGGCGACGACGCCGGTGCTGCTGGCCGGCCCCCCGGCCGCGGGACCGCGGCCGGGGGGCGACCACGAGGCTCGGGCCGGCCGGTCGGCGGCCCGGTAGCCGGGTGGATCAGGCCAGCGGGTCGACCGTGGGGTGCTCGTCGACGGTGCGGGCGAGCCGGGACAGCGCCCAGTCGCCGTCGCCGAGCAGGTGGTCGATCGCGGTGAGCCGGCTGGTGTAGTGGCCCACCGTGTACTCGGCGGTGACGCCGATCCCGCCGTGCAGCTGGATCGCCTCCTTGCCGATGTGCCGGGAGGCCCGGCTGGTCTGCAGCCGGGCCCGGTCGGCCGCGGCCACCACGTCGCCGTCGGCGTCCACCACCAGCGTCGCCCACATGACCGTGCTGCGGGCCAGCTCCAGGGAGACGTACATGTCCGCCGCCCGGAAGGTCAGCGCCTGGAACTTGCTCAGCGGGACGCCGAACTGCCGGCGCGTCCTGAGGTACTCCGCGGTCGTGGTCAGCGCGGTCTCCATGGCACCGAGCGCCTCGTGGCCGTAGGCCACCCGGGCCCGGGCCAGCGCCTTCGCCACGACGGCGGACGAGTCGCCGGCGCCCTCGCCCAGCGGCTGGGCCGGGGTGCCGGCGAAGGCGACCCTGGCCGAGCGGGTGCCGTCGTGGTTGCGGTGGGCGGTGCGGGTCAGGCCCTCGGCGTCGCCCTGGACCAGGAACAGCCGGGTGTCGCCGGGGGCGTCCCCTGACGAGACCAGGGCGCTGACCACCAGCAGGTCGGCGCGTGCGCCGTTCGGCACCGGCTCCTTCACCCCCGACAGCGTCCAGGCGCCGCCGGCCTCGGTCGCGGTGACCGACCGGGCCACCGGCTCCCAGCGGGTCCCGATCTCGGCGTGGGCGAAGGCGGGGACCAGGGCACCCTCGGCGAGCGCGCCGAGCACCGCGGCGCGCTGGGCGTCGGTGCCGAGGTCGGCCACCAGTCCGCCGGCGAGGACGACGGCCTCCACGAAGGGCTCGGGGGCGAGCACCCGGCCGATCTCCTCGGCGACGATCGACACCTCGACCGGGCCGGCGCCCATCCCGCCGTCGGCCTCGGCGAACGGGAGCCCGAGGACACCCATCTCCGCCAGCCGGCTCCAGGTCTTCTCGTCGAAGCCGGGTTCGCCGGCGACCGCGGCACGGCGCTGCTCGCCGTCGCCGTACGCGCGGGCCAGCAGTGCGCGCACCGCCTCGCGGAGGCCGTCCTGCTCGTCGTCGTAGCTGAAGTCCATCTCTCAGATCACAACCCCAGGATCGAGCCGGCGATGATGGTGCGCTGCACTTCGTTCGAGCCCCCGTAGATGGAGACCTTGCGGTTGTTCAGGTAGCTCGGCGTGGCCACCTGCGCCCACTCGGGGACGTCGGAGTCCGCGCCGGGGAACGAGGCGACCGACAGCGGGCCGGCGACGTCCACCAGGAGCTCGGTGGCCGCCTGCTGCAGCTCCGAACCGCGCAACTTGAGCACCGAGGACGCCGGGTGCGGGCGGCCGTCGGCGGAGTTGGCCACCACCCGCAGCGCGGTCAGCTCCAGCGCCAGCAGCTCGTTCTCCAGCTCGGCGATCCGGGCCCGGAACCAGGGGTCGTCCGCGAGCGGGGCGCCGTGCGCGGTGATCTGCCGGGCGTGCTGCTTGGCCTCGACCAGCATCCGCTTGGTCGAGCCGATCCGGGCGATGCCGACCCGCTCGTTGCCGAGCAGGAACTTGGCGTAGTCCCAGCCGCGGTTCTCCTCGCCGACCAGGTTCTCCGCGGGCACCCGGACGTCTTCGAAGAAGACCTCGTTGACCTCGAACCCGCCGTCGAGCAGCTCGATCGGCCGGAGCGTCACGCCGGGGGTGTCCATCGGGAACAGCAGCAGCGAGATGCCGCGCTGCTTCCTCTCGGCGGTGGGGTCGGTGCGCACCAGGCAGAAGATCCAGTCGGCGTGCTGCCCGAACGTCGTCCAGGTCTTCTGGCCGTTCACCACCCAGTCGTCGCCGTCGCGGACGGCGGTGGTGCGCAGCGAGGCCAGGTCGGAGCCCGCGTCGGGCTCGGAGAAGCCCTGGCACCACCAGATGTCCAGGTTGGCCGTGGCGGGCAGGAACCGCTCCTTCTGCGCCTGCGACCCGAAGGTGGCGATGACCGGGCCGATCATGCTGGCGTTGAAGGCCAGCGGCTCGGGCACGTTGGCCAGCTGCATCTCCTCCCGCCAGATGTGGCGCTGCAGCGGCGTCCAGTCCCGGCCGCCCCACTCCACCGGCCAGTGCGGCACGGCCAGCCCCGCGGCGTTGAGGACCTGCTGGGCCTCGACGAACTGGTCCTTGGTCAGCTCGTGGTGGGCCGCGACCGCGTCCCGGATCGGCTGCGGCACCGAGGTGGTGAAGAAGGTCCGCAGCTGGTCCCGGAAGGCCACGTCCTCCGGCGACAGGTGCAAGCGCATGGGGGCCCCATTCCCGACGGCGGCTCTGCCGTCTGTGACGTGGCTCCCAACATCCCACACCGGCTACCGGTCGGTAACCCGGGGTCTCCCGGTGCGCTCCGGGTGGGCGACCGCGCGTCCGCCGGTGGCGGTGACGGCCCGTGCACGGGCGCCCGGGCACCCCGCCCGAAGGGGGGAACCGGCCCCGCATCCGCTGGAGCACGGGCCGCGGGTGGTCGACGGTGAGGGGAGGACGCGGTACCGCGTCCGGGGGCGGAGCAGGGGGACCACGTGGCAGCCAGAGCAGCGGTGGCGGGGGAGCAGCCCTCACCGGAGGTGGTCGCCGCCGTCTTCCACGGGGTGTCGGTCAGCTCCTCCAGCGCCATCCTGGTCGTGGAGCGCACCGGCGGCGTCGCCCGCGTGGCCTGGAGCAACGAGAAGGCCGTCGCGATCCTCGGCTACGCCCAGGAGGACCTGCGGGCGCTCCCGGTCGACCAGCTGCTGCCCACCCTCCGCGGCGGCGAGCTCCGCCTGCTGCTGCGCCGGGAACGCGCCGTCGTCATGACCCTGTCGGTGCGCTGCGCCAGCGGCGAGTCGCTGGACTGCTCGGTCTCCACCGTGCCGGCACCCGGCGGACGGCGCTGGACCCTGCGGCTGGCGGCCACCACCAACGAGCAGGAACGGGCGCTGCGGGCCACGGCCGATGCCCACGAGCGACGCTTCGCCACCCTCACCGAGCGCTCCCCGATCCCCACCCTCCTCTCCGAGCAGGGCATGCGGCTGGCCCACGTCAACGACGCGTTCTGCGCGCTGGCCGGTCACCAGGCCGAGGAGCTGCTGGGCACCGGCTGGCTGGACGTCGTCCACCCCGAGGACCTCGACGAGGTGATCGAGCAGGCCACCACGGTGCTGCTCGGTGGCGACGGGAGCGAGGGGGACGGCATCGAGGGGGAGGCGCAGGCCCGGCTGGTCCGCCCGGACGGCACCGAGCTCACCACCGTCATCCGCTTCGCGCACCTGTTCACCCCCGGGGTGGGCGCGGGTTTCGTCGGCACCATCGAGGACATCACCGAGCGGCTGGCCTTCGAGGCCCGGCTGGCCCACCAGGCCAACCACGACCCGCTGACCGGGCTGCCCAACCGGACCCTGCTCGCCGACCACGTGAGCACCTGGTTCGTGCCCGGCGCCGGTGGCCTGGCCTGCATCTTCCTCGACCTGGACAACTTCAAGGTCGTCAACGACTCCCTCGGCCACGCCGCCGGCGACGAGCTGCTGGTCGAGGTCGCCTCCCGGCTGCGGGCCACCGTGCGCCCCGGGGACCTGGTCGCCCGCTTCGGGGGCGACGAGTTCGTCATCGTCTGCCAGCAGGTCAGCGAGGCCGATGCGGTCGCCCTGGCCGAGCGCATCGGGGCGCAGCTGCGCCGGCCGGTCCGCCTGGGCGGGGTGGACCTGCGGCCGCAGGCCAGCGTCGGGGTGACCGTGCAGACCGCCGAGCACCAGGCGGCCGAGGAGCTGATCCGCGACTGCGACATCGCCATGTACCAGGCGAAGTCCTCGGGCAAGGGCCGGATCACCGTGCTGGACTCCGACGCCCGCGCGCAGGCGCGGGACAAGCTGCGGCTGGTCGCCGAGCTGCGGTCGGCGATCGAACGGCGCGAGATCACCCTGATGTACCAGCCGATCTTCGACGCCGTCGTCGGCACCGCGACGTCGGTCGAGTCGCTGGCCCGGTGGCAGCACGCCGAGCGCGGGGCGATCAGCCCCGGCGTCTTCGTGTCGCTGGCCGAGGAGAGCGGCCTGGTGGCCGGCCTCGGCTTGCTGGTGCTGGACGAGACCTGCCGGCAGCTGGCCGAGTGGGACCGGGAGCTGGGCGCCGCCGCCCCGCGCCGGGCGCACGTGAACGTCTCCGCCCTCCAGCTGGACGGCAACCTGCACGGCCACGTGGCCTCCGCGCTGCGCCGGCACCGGCTGTCGGCCGACCGGCTGTCGATCGAGATCACCGAGTCGGCGCTGATGAAGGACCCGGCCTCGGCCCGCGCGGTGCTGCAGGACCTCCGCGACCTGGGGTGCCAGATCTCCATCGACGACTTCGGCACCGGCTACTCCTCGCTGGCCTACCTCCGGCACCTGCCGGTCGACTGCCTCAAGGTCGACCGGTCCTTCGTCGCCGAGCTCGCCGACGGGCACGCCGAGATCACCTCCGCGGTGATCGCGCTCGCGCACAACCTGGGGCTGTGCACCGTCGCCGAGGGCGTGGAGACCCCGGCGCAGGCCCGGCTGCTGGCCGAGCTCGGCGCCACCTACCTGCAGGGGTTCAGCCTGGCCGCCCCCCTGGCCGGCGCCGAGGCGACCGCCTGGTTCGCCGCGGCCGCCCAGCGGTGACCGCGTCGCCCGGGCCCGGCCCGCGCCCGGCCCGCCCTCCCCGCCTCACCGGCCTTCCCCGATCCACCAGACCTGGAGTCGTCGTGACCACCCCCCTCGCCGCCGCGCCGACGTTCGACCTCGAGCGCGTGCTGGCCAGCATCGACACGATGGCCGCCCAGCGCCCGGTCGCCGCGCAGATCCTGTCGGTGGCCAACTCCGACGAGGCCAGCGCCGCGGAGCTCTCCCGCATCCTCAGCGCCGACGTGGCGCTCGCCGGCCGGGTGATGAAACTGGCCAACTCCGCCTTCTACGGGATGCGCGGCCGGGTCACCTCGCTGCAGTTCGCGGTCACCGTGATCGGCTTCGCCACCGTGCGCACCATGGCCACCGTCGCGCTCACCGACCTCGACGACGAGTCGCGCCTGCCCGAGGACTTCTGGGAGCTGAGCACAACCGTGGCGCTGGCCGCCTCCACGCTCGCCCCGCGGTTCGCCGAACGGCCGCAGGACGCGCTGTGCCAGGGGCTGCTCGCCCAGATGGGCGTGGCCCTGCTGCACCACAACGACCCGGAGGGCTATGCGGAGCTGTGGGCGACCCACCGCTGCTTCGCCCGCCGGCGTGCCGCGGAGGTCCAGCGGTACGGCATCTCCGCGCTGCGGCTGACCGCGGTGGCGCTGGAGCAGTGGGGCTTCCCGCCGGAGATGGTCACCCCGCTCAAGCAGGTCGACGACCTCGGCTCGTTCGCCGGGGCGCTGCTGCGGGCCGCCTTCGAGGTCGGCGCGCGGCTCACCGACGACGACCACGAGGAGCAGAGCATCACCGGGCTGACCTGCGGGCAGCTGCGGGACCGCGACGTGCTGCCGATCCTGTCCCAGGTGCGCACCGACGCCGAGGAGCTGCGCAGCGCGCTGCTCAGCTAGGAGGGTCTCCCTTCAGCACCTCTGCTGGCGGACCACCAGCCGGCGACGTGGCGGTCGGACGTGGCGGCCACTGGTCGTCCGTGCGGTCGGGGCCGGCCGCCGCCCGGTGCGCGCCGAGCAGCCGGGTGGCCTCCTTCGCGATCGACACCGGATCACGCTCGGGGTCGAGCGGGATCGTCAGGTGGTCGAGCAGGATGCCGTTCACCAGGTGGTGCAGGAGGAGGACCACCGGCCGCCCGCCCACGAGGCCGCGGTCGTCGTGGAACGTGACGTCGTCGTCCAGACCCCGGCGCAGGAAGGGCGCGAGGGCCGCGAAGACGTCGGGCGACCGGGAGGCCTCGAGCCGCAGCTCGATGAGGGCGCGTGCCAGGTCGGGATCGGCGGTGAGGCGCTCGACGACGTAGCCCACGTACTCCGCCAACGCGTCCCGGTCCGGCACCCGCTCGAGCTGCGCCAGTCGCGCGGTGTCCGGTGCGAGCCGGTCGAAGATGCGCTGGGCCATCGCGAGCAGCAGGGCCGCGCGGGTCGGGAAGTAGTTGGCGCAGGTGCCCAGGGGCACCTCCGCGCGCGCGTCGACGGCCCGGTGGGTGAGGGCGCGGCTGCCGTCGCGGCCGAGGATCTGCAGCGCGGCGTCGGTGACGCCCGACCGGCGGCGGGGGTTCGACACCATGGCGCCACGCTACCCGAACCACTACAGCTGCTGTACGTTGCCGGAACCAGCACACCCGTCGTGATCGGAGCGTGCCGTGCGCCAGCTCGTGTACTACGTCGCCAGCTCGATCGACGGCTTCATCGCCGACCCGACGGGCGACTTCTCGCACTTCCCGGTGCGGCCGGAGACCCTGTCGAGCCTCTTCACCCGCTACCCCGAGACCTGCCCCGCGCACCTGCGCGACGCGCTCGGCGTGACGGCGGCACCCCGCCGCTTCGACACCGTCCTGATGGGACGCCGGACCCACGCGCCGGCCCTGGCGGCGGGCCTGACCGACGGCGCCTACCCCCAGCTGCGGCAGATCGTCGCCAGCCATCGCGCCCTCGACCACTCGTCCGCGGTCGAGGTCGTGGCCGGCGACATCGCCACCCGGGTGGCGGAGCTGAAGAACGAGCCCGGCCGGGACATCTGGTTGTGCGGCGGCGGGGACCTCGCCGGCCAGCTCGTCGACCTCGTCGACGAGATCCAGCTGAAGATCAACCCGGTGCTGCTCGGCGACGGCATCCCGCTGTTCCGGGGCGGCGGGCACCCCCGCCACCTGCGGGCCGTCGACGTCGAGCAGCTGCCCGGCGGGGTCGTCCTCGCGACCTACGCGGCGCGCTGACCGACGTCCCGGTCGGTGGTGCCGGCGGCCGCCCCCGGCACGCGTCGCCGGCCGGGGGGACAGTGGAGGCGTGTACGACTCTGGTTCCTTCGATGCCGACTTCATGGCCCTGCTCGCCCGCGAGGTGCTGCGCGAGCGCGCCGCCTCGCTGATCGCGGAGGCCTGCGCCTGGGCGGTGGGCCTGTCCGACCAGCCGCACCACCTGCGCGTGCGCGGCCGGGTGGTGAACACCGGGCTGACCATCGGCGCCCGCGCCGTCACCGGGCAGCCGCTCTCCGGTGAGGAGGACGGCCGGCTGGAGCTGGGCGACGCCCACCCGGGCAGCTTCCAGGACGCGCTGAACGCGGTGACCGCCGACGGCACGCTCGTCGCCGAGCGGTTCGACCGGGAGGTGATCGAGCCGTTCGCCCTGGAGACCTGCGTGCTCGCCGCCGAACGGGCCCGGGACACCCGGGCCGCGGCGTGGGCCGAGCTGCTCGACGAGCTCGGCGAGGACGGCCGGGACCTGGTCGAGGTGGTGCGCGTGGGGGAGTGGGAGGCGCCGCTGCGGATCGACGCCGAGCACCTCGTGCTCGCCGCCATCGGCAGCGCGCCGCTGGTGCAGGTGGAGGCCGAGGGGCTGCCGCTGTCGCTGGTGCGGGCCGCGGAGGCGGTCACCCGCGCCGCCGCCCCCGCCCCGCCCGCGCCCGACCCCACCCGGGACGACCTCGCCGGCGCGCTGTTCCTCGCCGAGGCCGCCGTCCGGGAGTCCGGGCTGACCCTGCCGGTGCCGCCCACCCAGGCCGACCGGCTGCTGGAGCTGCTGCTCGCCGAGGGGCTGCTCCCCGAGGAGGTGCCGACGCTGCTCGCCTCGCTGCCGGTCGAGCCGGCCACCGCCGCGGAGGTGCGGGCCACGGTCGCCACCCTCGGGCCCGGGCTCTGAGGCGGTCCGGTTCGTGAGCCGTCCGGTCAGCGGGCCGGCAGCCGCACCACGTCGGCGGTGACGCCACCGGCGTCGTCCAGCCGGGACGGCGCCGGGCTGTCGTAGACGACCAGCAGCCGGGAGTCCTCGCCCGGCAGCAGCCCGATCCCCTCGGCGTGGTCGTCGCCGACGCCGAAGGGCAGGTCCACCTCGCGGATGAGCTGCGCACCGCGCACCACCTGCGCGGTCTCGGCGGCCAGCGCCCCGTGCCAGCGGAACACGTGCACCGGGCCGTCGAGGTCCATCGTCGGGCCGGCCAGCACCAGCAGGTCCGCACCGTGCGGGCAGAGGTCGCGCACGCCGAGCCCGGCCAGGTCCAGCACGTGCTTGCGGTACGGGCGGCCGTCGGCGAACGGCCGCAGCAGCAGGCGCCCGGGCTCCGTGGGGTCCGGCTCCGGGCGCAGCTCCAGGACGACGGCCCACCCGCGCAGCACCGGGCCGCGCAGCCCCAGGTACACCCGCTCGCCGGCCACCGCGATGCCCTCGACGTCCAGCCCGTTGTCCTTGCCCGGGATGGGCAGGAAGGGGGCCAGGTGCTCGTCGTCGGCGAGCAGGTCGCGCAGGTCCGGGCCGCTCGCGCCGAACACCGCGGCCACGTGCCGGGTGCCGTCGACGGTCAGCTCGGGCACCGGGGCCGGCAGGCCGTCGACCTCGGCGACCGGCAGCCGGACGATCACCTGCCGGTTCACCTGCCCGCGCACCTTCGCCAGCCGGCGCAGCGCCTTCTCACCCTCGTGCTCGTCCTTGATCCGCTTGCGCCGCAGGCTGTGCGACCCGACCGCCCACAGGAAGTCCCCGGCGCGCGCCAGCCCCTCGATGTCGGCCTCCTCCGCGGCGTTCCCGGGGAGGTCGACGAGGTCGGCCAGCCGGAACGTCGTCTCCTCGCCGTAGCCGGTCGGGTCCGTGGGGTCGTCGGCGACCAGCCGCTCGATCGTGGCGGTCTCGTCACCGGCCACCCACAGCACCGGGCCGTCGCTGCGGACGGCGGAGAGGTTGGTGTGGGTGGCGGCCTCGCGGGAGGCCGAGCCGAAGGACAGCCGGACGGTGCGCTCGATGCTCACCCCGTCACCCTGGCACGAACACCCCAGCACGGACGGGTGGGAACCCCGGGGGTGCCGGCCGCCGTGGTCAGCGAGGTGCTCGGCCAGGTGCGCGCCAGCAGCTCGGGCTCCGGGCACGGCAGCTCGTACGGGTACGGCAGGCCGCGAAGAAGAAGTCGCTGATCGGCGAGCTCTTCGGCTGAGCGGTTCGCCGTCCCGCCGGCGGGCATGGAGGCCCCGGACGGACGGCGAGCCGAGGGGTGCAGTGGGATGGCGGAGCAGGGCAGCGTGCTGGTGACCGGCGCGGGCGGGGTGATCGGGGCGCACGCCGCGGCGGAGTACGCCCGGCGCCCGGGCTGGCGGGTGCGCGGGGTCAGCCGGCGCGCGCCGCGGGAGGCGGGCTGGGAGCACCTGGCCGTCGACCTCCGCGATCCCGACGCCGCGCGTGCCGGGCTCGCCGCGGCCGGCGACACCACCCACCTGGTCTTCGGCGCCTACGCCGAGCGGCCCACCGCCCGGGAGCTCTCCCAGGTCAACGTCGGGATGCTGCGGCACACCCTCGACGGGCTCGCCGCCGCCGGGGCCCCGCTGGAGCACGTGACGCTGTACCAGGGGGGCAAGGCCTACGGCGCGCACATGGGGTTCTTCAACACCCCGGCCAAGGAGACCGACCCGCGGATCGTCCAGCCGAACTTCTACTACGACCAGGAGGACCTGCTCCGCGAGGTCGCCGCCGAGCGCGGCATCCGGCTGACGGTCCTGCGCCCCGAGGGCGTCATCGGCTACGCCGTCGGCAACCCGATGAACCTGCTCATGGTGATCGCCGTCTACGCCGCGATCAGCAAGGAGCTCGGCCAGCCGCTGCGCTTCCCGGGCAGCCTCGCCGCCTACGACGCCCTCTACCAGGTCACCGACGCCGAGCTGCTCGCCCGGGCGACCGTGTGGGCCGGCGGCGAGCCGGCCGCCGACGGCGAGGTCTACAACGTCACCAACGGCGACCAGCTGCGCTGGCGGCACCTGTTCCCGGCCTTCGCGCGGCACTTCGGGATGGCCGCCGCCGAGCCCCAGCCGGTGCCGCTGGCCGAGGCGATGGCCGACCGCCGTGACGTGTGGGAGCGGCTGGTGGCCCGGCACGACCTGGTGCCGACCCCGTACGAGGACCTGGTCGGCTGGGAGTTCGGCGAGTTCATCTTCACCAGCGGCTTCGACAACGTCAGCTCCACGATCAAGCTGCGCCGGGCCGGGTTCGCCGACTGCCTGGACACCGAGGACCGCTTCACCGAGCTGTTCGACCAGCTCGCCGCCCGGAGGGTCATCCCGCCGCTGGGCTGAGCAGCGTGGGTCGCCCGGCCGCGACCGCCCGATCCGGGTGATCACCGGGGGAGCGGCGGGTAGGGGCCCGGGCATGCCCACCTACCGAGTGCACGAGGCCGGCGTCCGGCACGCCCAGCAGCTCATCGACGCCGGGGAGTACGACGACAGCACCGAGTGGTCCGACGCCGCGCCGTCGACCGAGGAGCGCAACGCCGAGATCGAGGACGAGGGCCGGGAGGAGTGGAGCCGCTGGTACCTCGCCGAGGACACCGACGCCGGCGAGGGGACCAAGGGCCGGTTCCGGTTCCCCTACGGCGACTTCTCGACGGTCAACCGGGCGGCGCTGATCCACGCCGAGCAGCGGGCGTCGCAGAACGACCACGAGGAGATCCGCCGAGCGGCGAAGGACCTGCTCGACCGGCTGGACGCCAAGCGTTCCTGAGACAGCACGCCGACCCGGGACGGATGTCGTAGCCGCCGCTGCCGGCTCGATCCGCCCCGTGCGGCCACCGTCGGTGGCGCGCAGACTGCTGGGACGCCGGGGCACGGACGCCCGCGGCGCGACGGTCCGCGGGCGCACCGGCGCGGCCGCCGACGCCCGGCCCGGTGCGGGGAGCGCACATGAGAGCAACCGCCGCCGTCGTCGAGGCGCCGGACGCGCCGTTCGCCATCCGGGACGTCGAGCTGGACGAGCCCGGCCCGGGTGAGGTGCTGGTGCAGGTCACCGCGACCGGCTTCTGCCACACCGACGGGCTGGCCCGGGAGGGCCACATGCCGTTCCCGCTGCCCGGGGTGCTGGGGCACGAGGGCGCCGGGACCGTCGTCGCCGTCGGTGACGGGGTCACCAACGTGCGCGAGGGCCAGGCCGTCGTCATGGGCTGGCCGTGGTGCGGGCACTGCCGCAACTGCCTGGACGGTGAGCCGCGGTACTGCCTGAACCTGGGTGAGCTGTGCTTCAGCGGTCACCGGCCGGTGGGCACCTCCGGCGTGCGCGCCGCCGGCGGCGACCCGCTGGCCGGGGCGTTCTTCGGCCAGTCCTCGTTCGCCACCCACTCGCTGGCCACGGCGACCTCGCTGGTGCCGATCCCCGACGGCCTGCCGGTCGACCTCATGGGGCCGCTGGCCTGCGGGCTGGCGACCGGCGCCGGCGCGGTCTTCCACACCGCCCGCCCGATGCCCGGCTCCGCGCTGGTGGTCTACGGGGCCGGCACGGTGGGGCTGGCGGCGGTCATGGCCGCCCGCAACTCCGCGGCGACCACCATCATCGCCGTCGACCGGCACGAGTCCCGGCTGCAGTTGGCCCGCGAGCTGGGCGCCACCGAGGTGGTCAACGCCGGCGACACCGACCCCGTGCAGGCGATCGCCGACATCTGCGGCGGACCGGCCGACTTCGCCCTGGAGTGCACCGGCATCCTGCCGGTCGTCCGGCAGGCCATCGACTCGGTCGGGATGCGCGGGAAGGCCATCCTGATCGGCGGCGCGCCGGCCGGCGCGGAGTTCAGCGCCGACCACATGAGCACGCTGTGGGGCAAGTCGATCGTCGGCACCCTGGGCGGCAGCGGTCGCAGCGAGCCGCTGATCGGTGCGCTGATGGACCTGTACGCCACCGGCCGGTTCCCGATCGACCGGCTCGTGGAGCGGTTCCCGCTGGAGCGGATCGGCGACGCGATGGAGGCCTCCTACAGCGGCGCCGTCGTCAAGCCGGTCATCACCATGCCGCAGGGCTGAGCCGGGAGCCGGCGGGCGGTCGCACGGGCGGGATCCGTGCGACGTCCGCCGGCCACCCCTTCCCGGCCGGTCGGGCCTACCGTCACGTCCACGGACCCACAGCGCCGGAAGGGGAACGCACGTGCCACGGACCTTGGTGCTCGCCAACCAGACCCTGGGTGGGGAACGACTCCTCGCCGCGGTGCAGGAGCGGCTCGCCGCCGGACCGCACCAGTTCCACGTCGTCGTCCCCGCGACCCCGCTGCACGACCAGGACGGTGCGCTCGGTGGCGGCCCCTCGTCGGAGGAGCGGGCCTACGCGCTGGCCAGCCAGCGGCTGGACCGCGCGCTCACCCAGATCCGGGAGCTCGGCGGCGAGGCCGAGGGCGAGGTGGGCGACCCGGACGCGATGGAGTCGCTGCACCTGGCGCTGGGCCGCTTCCCCGCCGACGAGGTGATCGTGTCCACCCTGCCGCTGGGCATCTCCCGCTGGCTGCGCGGCAACCTGCCGGCCAAGATCGAGAAGGCCTCCGGTCTTCCGGTCGTCCACCTCGTCGACGACGGGCCGCGCGCGGGCTGACCGCCCCGACCGGAGTCGGGGCGGTCAGCTGCCGCTCAGCGGTGGACCGGCACCCGGGCGCTGCGCGGGGAGTCGCTGCGGGCGCCCAGCCGGTCCACCGGGCCGCTGACCTTCCGCGAGCCCTTGACCGAGGCGAACGACGTCTCGTAGCCGACCGTCGCCTGCGGGTCCAGGCGCGGGTCGACGGCCAGCCCCTTGTCCCCGTTGCTCTGGATGAACCAGAAGTCGGCCTGCACCCGCTCCGGCGTCACGTCCAGGACGACGAAGCCGTGCCCGATGCCCTCCAGGTAGCGCACCCAGGGGTTGGCGGCTTGGAAGGCGGCGGTGGTGGCGGTCGCGGCGGCGGCCGAGCCGACGGCCTCCTTGAACCCGTTGCTGGTCACCGACGGGCAGACGAACTCCACGCCCACCGAGTTGCCGTCGGCCGGGTAGCCGGCGAAGTCGACGGGCAGGTCGTTGGCCCACGAGGAGTGGATGTCGCCGGTGAGCACCACCGGGTCGGTGCCGGCGGCGGCCATCGCGTCGAGCACCGCACGCTGGTCGGCCTGGTAGCCGTCCCACTGGTCGGTGTTGAACACCGACTGGGGCACCACGCCGGTGCGGGGCACGGCGAACACCCGGGCGAACACCGTCTGGTTGCCCACCAGGTGCCAGTCGGTCCGCCCGGTGCGGATGCCCGTCGTGAGCCAGTCCAGCTGCGGCGGCTCGGGCAGGTGCCGGCGCGGGTCGGCCAGCGCCGGGTTGACCGCGCCGTCGACGGTGGCCGCCACCTGCTCGCTGCGGTTCTGCCGGGTGTCGATGACCGACAGCTCGGCCAGGTCGCCGAAGCGGAAGCGGCGGAAGAACTGCCGGCCCTTGCTCGCGTGCGGCTGCCAGATCGCGGGCTCGCGGATCGGCATCCACTCCAGGTACGCCTGGAAGGCCTTCGCCCGGCGGAACAGGAAGTCGCCCTCGGGACGGACGCCGTCGGGCTTGCCCGGCTCGGTGTAGGGGGTGGCCGGGTCGTCGTCCCGCTCGTGGTTCTCCGCACCGGAGTCGTAGGCGTCGTTGGTGATCTCGTGGTCGTCGAAGATCACGATCCACGGGTGCTGCTGGTGGGCCCGCTGCAGGTCCGGGTCGGTCTTGTAGAGCGCGTGCCGGATCCGGTAGTCCTCCAGCGTCACCATCTCGTGGACCGGCTCGTGGTCCCGGATGCCGATCAGCGCGTTCGGCCCGTACCGGTCGCCGGAGCCGGCCACCCCGGCCACCCGCGGGGCGTTGCCGTACTCGTAGAGGTAGTCGCCCAGGTGCAGCACGAAGTCCAGGTCGTCGCGGGCGGCGATCCCGCGGTAGGCGGTGAAGTACCCGCCGGTCCAGTTGCTGCAGGAGACGAACGCCATCCGCAGCGCGTGGGTCCGGCCGGGCTCGTCCGGAGCGGTCTGGGTGCGGCCGACCGGGGAGGTCTGCCCGGCGCAGGTGAACCGGTAGAAGTAGCGGGTGTAGGGGGTCAGCCGGTTCACCACGACCTTGACGGTGTGGTCGCGGCTGACGTCGGCGACGACGTTCCCGCTGCGCACGACCTCGGTGAAGGCCTCGTCGGCGGCGACCTCCCAGCGGACCGGGACGGCCGGCCCGCGACGGCTGCCGGGGAGCGACTCGGCGGTGGGCGTCACCCGGGTCCAGATCAGCAGCTCGGTGGCCGTGGGGTCACCGCTGGCGACGCCGAAGCCGAACACGCCGGAGCGGGCGGTCTCGGCGACGGCGGCGCGGGCGGCCTCGGGGGTGAGGCCGGCGAGGGTGAGGGCGGCCGCGGCGGCGGCGCCGCCCTTGAACACGGTGCGGCGGGACAGGGGTGCATCGAGGGGCATGCGGGCACTCTCGGTGACCGCAGCAACCACTCGACGGGCGCCGGGTGAACACCCGACGTCGCCCGGCCGACCGCCGGCCCGCCCGTCCGGCGTGTCGCCCGCCGTGTCGCCCTCGTGTCGCCGTCGTGGTCAGCGCGGCGGCAGCATCGACCCGGTCTCGACGTAGCGGGTGTGCCAGCTCAGCGCCTCGGCCGTCAGGTGCGGGGTGTGCATCCCGAAGGCGCCGCGCTCGGCCCGCTCCAGGTAGTCGGCCAGCATCGGCCGGTAGTCCGGGTGGGCGCAGCGGTCGATGACCAGCTGGGCGCGCCGCCGGGGGGAGAGCCCCCGCAGGTCGGCCAGGCCCTGCTCGGTGACCACGACCGCGACGTCGTGCTCGGTGTGGTCGACGTGGGACACCATCGGCACGATCGAGGAGATCGCCCCGCCCTTGGCCGTCGACGGGCTGACGAAGAACGAGACGTAGGAGTTGCGGGCGAAGTCGCCCGAGCCGCCGATCCCGTTCTGGATGCGGCTGCCCATCAGGTGGGTGGAGTTCACGTTGCCGTACAGGTCGGCCTCGATCATCCCGTTCATCGCCAGCACGCCCAGCCGCCGGATGATCTCGGGGTGGTTGCTGATCTCCTGCGGCCGCAGCAGGATCCGGTCACGGAACTCGTCCACGTGCGCGGTGAAGTCGGCGATCGCGGTCGGGCTCAGCGAGAACGCCGTCGCCGAGGCGAAGGACAGCGTGCCGGACCGGAGCAGGTCCAGCATGCCGTCCTGGATCACCTCGGTGTAGGCGGTCAGCTGCTCGAACCGGGACTCCTGCAGGCCGGCGAGCACGGCGTTGGCGACGTTCCCGACGCCGGACTGCAGCGGCAGCAGGTCCGCCGGCAGCCGGCCGCGGGACACCTCGTGCTCGAGGTACTCGATCAGGTGGCCGGCGATCGCCCGGGCCGTCTCGTCGGGCGCCGCGAACGGAGTGTTCCGGTCGGGGGCGTCGGTCTGCACGACCGCGACCACCTTGTCCGGGTCGACCCGCAGGTGCGGCACCCCGATCCGGTCACCGGGCCGGACCAGCTGCACCGGGCTGCGGTTCGGCGGCAGGGCGGTGCCGTAGTAGACGTCGTGCATCCCGGCCAGCCCGGCCGGCTGCCACGCGTTGACCTCCAGCACCACCCGCTCGGCCAGGTCCAGCCAGGTCTTGTTGTTCCCCACCGACGACGAGGGGACCAGCAGGCCGTCCTCGGTGATCGCGCTGACCTCGACCACGGCGACGTCCAGCGGCCCGAGGAACCCCTCCCAGGCCAGCTGCGCCACGTGCGAGAGGTGCACGTCGACGTACTCGGTCTCCCCGCGGTTGATCTTCTCCCGCAGCACCGGGTCGGACTGGTAGGGCAGCCGCAGGCCGATCCCGTCCGCGGCGGCCAGCGCACCGTCGACGTCCGGCGCGGTGGAGGCGCCGGTCCACAGGTCGACCTGGAACGGGTCGCCGGCGGCGTGCGCCTCGGTGATCCGGCGGGCCAGCACCCCGGGCACCGCCTTCGGGTGGCCGGCGCCGGTGAACCCGCTCATCCCGACGGTGTCGCCGGGCCGGATGGCGGCGGCGGCCTCCTCGGCCGGCACCACCTTCCGGGCCAGTCCGGCGTGCTGGATCCGTCCGGCGTCCATCCGACCTCCGCGCTCCGGTGGCCGCCGGTCCGCGGCCGTCGTCCGCCGACGCTACGGGCGGGACGTTGGTCCCGCCCGCTGCGGGCCCGGTGGCCCGGACGGCGGTTTCACCCGCGCGCCCGGGGGCAGGTGCAGGGCGCCCCGGTGCCCGTCCGGACCGCCCGAGCGCCCTGTGCCGAGCGCCGCCGTCCGGACCCGCACCCCAGCCGCGACGACGGGAGCCCCCCTCATGGCCATCGCCACCATCGACCCGACCACCGGGCAGACGCTGAAGACCTTCGACCCGCTGTCGGACGAGGCGCTGGAGGACAAGCTGGCCCGCGCCGCCGCGGCGGCCCGCAGCTACCGGCTGACCCCGGTCGAGGACCGGGTGCGCTGGCTGCGCGCGGCGGCGGACGCCCTGGACGCCGACGCCGACGACGTCGCCGAGCTGATGACCACCGAGATGGGCAAGACGCTCGCGGCGGCGAAGGCGGAGATCGGCAAGTGCGCCGCCGCGCTGCGCTGGTACGCCGAGCACGGCCCCGCCCTGCTCGAGCCCCAGCCCCGGGACGCCGACGCGGTGGGCGCCGAGCAGGCCTACGTGGTGCACCAGCCGATCGGCGTCGTGCTGGCGGTCATGCCGTGGAACTTCCCGCTCTGGCAGGCGATGCGGTTCGCCGCCCCGGCGCTGATGGCCGGCAACGTCGGGCTGCTCAAGCACGCCAGCAACGTGCCGCAGACCGCGCTCTACCTGGAGGAGCTGTTCCGCAAGGCCGGGTTCCCGGCCGACGTGTTCCAGACCCTGCTCATCGGGTCGGGCACCATCGAGCGGGTGCTGCGCGACGACCGGGTCGCCGCGGCCACGCTCACCGGCAGCGCCCCGGCCGGCCAGTCGGTGGCCTCGATCGCCGGCGACGCGCTGAAGAAGACCGTGCTGGAGCTGGGCGGCTCCGACCCGTTCATCGTGATGCCCTCGGCCGACCTGGACCGGGCCGCCGACGTCGCCGTCACCGCCCGCTGCCAGAACAACGGGCAGAGCTGCATCGCGGCCAAGCGGTTCTTCGTGCACCGCGACGTCGCCGAGGAGTTCACCCGGCTGTTCGCCGAGAAGCTCGCCGCGCTGCCGGTCGGTGACCCCCGCGACCCGGAGACCAAGGTCGGGCCGCTGGCCACCGAGTCCGGCCGGGACGACGTGGAGTCCTATGTCCGGGACGCGGTGGAGAAGGGGGCGACGGTCGTCGTCGGCGGGGAGCGGCCGGACCGGCCCGGCTGGTTCTACCCGCCGACCCTGCTCACCGGCATCACGCGGGAGATGAAGGTCTACGACGAGGAGGTGTTCGGTCCGGTGGCCGCGCTGTTCACCGTCGACAGCCTCGACGAGGCGATCGAGATCGCCAACAGCCACCCCTACGGGCTCGGCTCCAACCTGTGGAGCGAGGACGAGGGTGAGCGGGCGCAGTTCGTCCGCGACATCGCCGCCGGCATGGCGTTCGTCAACGGGATGACCACCAGCTACCCGGAGCTGCCCTTCGGCGGGGTGAAGCAGAGCGGCTACGGTCGCGAGCTCACCGAGCTCGGCATGCGTGAGTTCATGAACGCCAAGACCGTCTGGATCGGACCGCGCAGCGACCAGCAGGCCCAGGGCGACACCGCGACCGCCTCGGAGTAGCCCGCCCCTCGTTTCGCCGAAGTGGCCACTTGGGCGAAACGGTCGTGCCCCGCCTTCTCGCCATTGTGGCCACTTGGGCGAAAGGGTCGCGCCCCACCTTCTCGCAATTGTGGCCACTTGGGCGAGCCGGGGGAGAGATCAGGCCGGGCGGGGTGGGGCGCCGACGCCGGCGACGGCGCCGCGCAGGCACTCGGGCAGCACCGCCGCCCCGTCGTCGCGCACCCAGTCGACCAGCGCGGCGGTGCGCTCGGGGCTCTGCGTCTCTGACAGCCAGAGCGCCGGCCCGGCCGCGCGGGCGTCGGGCGCCCGCCGGGCCACACCCACCACCGACGCCCGGTCGCAGGCGCCGACGCAGTCCGCGGTCACCAGCACGGCTCCCGACGTCGACCGGACGGCGGCGGCCAGCTGCTGCATCCCGTCGCCGGTGCCGGCCAGCCGGCGCAGCGCCGCGCACCGGTGGTCGGTGCAGACCGCGACGAGCGGCCCCCCGCGGTCCGGGCTCACCGCAGGAGACCCCGTCGGGCGGCGGCCACCAGCCGGCGGGGGACCAGCCGCGCCTCGCCGTCGACCTGGATGCGCGCCAGCTGGACCGGCGTCGCCTTCCACTGCGACCGGCGGGAACGGGTGTTGGACCGCGACGTCCTCCGCTTCGGGACCGCCACCGGTCAGCCCTGCTTCCGGGCGCCGCGGGCGCGCGAGCCGTACCGCTGGTTGAACCGCTCGACCCGGCCGGCGGTGTCCATCACCCGCTGGTTGCCGGTCCAGAACGGGTGCGACGCCGCGCTGATGTCCACGGTCACCAGCGGCAGGATCTCGCCGTCCAACTCGATGGTCTGGCTGCTGGAGACGGTGGAGCGGGTGCGGTAGGTCGCCCCGCTGGCGGTGTCCCGGAAGACGACCGTGCGGTACTCGGGGTGGATGCCGTCCTTCATCAGGGGTGTTCCTCTCGGTCGCTGAGCTGCAGGTCTGCGGGCGAGGAGGCCTCGCAGGGGTCCTCGTGCCGCTCCCCGAAGGGGTCGGGCCAGGTGGCCCAGAGGTCGGGGCCGGCGGCCAGCTCCGCGTCGGTGAGCAGCGCGGCGAACAACGTGGTGGTGATCGCCATCGGGGACTGCCGGTGGGTGAGCACGACCAGCTGGACGTCGCGGTCGCCGAAGACCGGGTCCCAGCGCAGCGCGGCCGCCGCGGCCCGCTGCGGGTCGACCTGTGCCCACAGCTCCGGGTCCTCGCCGAGCGTGTCCAGCCACGGGCCGGCGTCCCCGACCCGCAGCCCACCGCCGGCGGACTCCAGCCAGACCGCCCGGTCGTGCTGGGTGGCCAGCCAGAGCCGGCCGCGGGTGCGGACGACCCCGTCCAGGAGCACGTCGAGGGCCTCGTGCAGCCGCTCGGGGTGGAACGGGCGGTCGGCGGCGAACCGCACCAGGCCGACACCGGCGTCCTCGTCCAGCGGCGGCTGACCGGCCAGCAGCGGGTCGTGCGGTGAGGAGACCCGGCCCCGGCGGGCGTCCCGGGGGAGCGCGGTGAGCAGCTCGTCGGGGTGGACGGCGCCCAGCGGGGCGCGCGGTGCCCCGGGCAGCAACCGGTCCAGGACGGCGTGCAGCCGGACCGCCGACCACGGGTCGGCCGGTTCCCCGGCGAGCAGCACGGCATCGGCGAAGCCGGTCTGGTCGACCGCGACCTGGGCCAGGGTGCGCTCGTCGTCCGCGGCGGCCGCGAGCCCGACGTCGGCGAGGCACTGGTCGCCGGTGGCGGCGTCGAACCAGGTGGCGGCGTCGAGCACGGCGAGCACCCCGGCGACCTGGACGTGGTCCCCGGCGGTCTCCGGTGCGCCCGCCGGTTCGTCGTCGAGGACGACGTTCCCGATCGACCAGCACAGGTGCTCGGGCGCCAGCGCCGGGTCCAGCTGGAGCACGACGCGGCTGACGTCGGCCCGCCTGCCCAGGGTGCGCAGCAGCGGCAGCAGGTCCAGCCGCAGCGTGCACGACAGGCAGCCGTGCGCCAGCTCGATCACGGCGGTGTGCTCGGTGATCCCACCGGGCCCGGACTCGCGCAACGTGCGGACGACGACGCCGGAGTCCAGCCGCGAGACGTCGTGGTGGACGGCGACGGTGCCCGGCCGGTCCAGCAGCGCAGTCGCGACCTGCGCGGTGAGGCCGGGGACCAGGCCGGTGACGAGCACCAGATCGGTGCGGGCTGCGGTCATGCCGACACCGTAACCGCAAACGGGAATCATTCCCAGTATGGTGTCGGCCGACGCGACGTCCCGACCCGAGGAGTTCCCATGTCCGACTGCTGCCAGCCCACCGGCTGCACCGCAGGACCCGCGCCGGTGGTCGACGCCTCCGCGCTGCTGCCCGGCGCCGTCGACCGCCGCAACCGGGCCGAGCGACGGCGTGATGCGGGGAAGGGCAAGCGCTGACGGCCCGCGCCCTCTGCTCGCCGTCCGCCGACTCCCGCCCCCGGTCTCGCCGAAGTGCCCACTTCGGCGAGTCGGTGGGGCGCGACCTTTTTGCCCGAGTGGCCACTTCGGCGAGTCGGTGGGGTGCGACCTTTTCGCCCGAGTGGCCACTTCGGCGAAACGGGGCGGGCGCGTCGGTCTTGGCAGGGGCATACCGGGTATGCATACTCCGTATCCATGTCCATCCGACACGGTCTGCTGGCGTTGCTGGAGCGCGGACCCAGCCACGGTTACCAGCTCCGCGCCCAGTTCGACTCGGCCACCGGGGCGACCTGGCCGCTGAACGTCGGGCAGGTCTACACGACCCTCGACCGCCTGGAGCGCGACGGCCTCGTCGACCAGGACGGGGCCCCGGACGGCGACGGGCGGATCGCCTACCGGATCACCGACGCCGGCCGGGCGGAGGTCCGCGCCTGGTTCGGCTCGCCCGTCGGGTCCAGGACCGCCCCCCGGGACGAGCTGGCGATCAAGCTGGCGCTGGCGGTCACCACCCCGGGCGTCGACGTGCTCGCCGTCGTGCAGACCCAGCGCTCCGCCACCATGGCCTCGCTCCAGGAGCTCACCCGGCTCAAGGCGCGTGAGGCCGCCGACGACCTCGCCTGGTCCCTGGTGCTGGACTCGCTGGTCTTCCGTGCCGAGGCCGAGATCCGCTGGCTCGACCACTGCGAGGCGCGGGTGGCCCGCGCTGCCGCACAGCGTCCGGTGGTCGCGCCCGCCGCCCCGGTGCCGACTCCCGAGGCGGTCCAGATCGGGAAGCGGGGACGGCGGTGAGCGCCCCGCTCCTGGAGCTCCGCGGGGTCACCCGCGAGCACCGGCAGGGCGACCTGTCGGTGCACGCCCTGCGCGGCGTGGACCTCTCCGTGGCACCCGGTGAGCTGGTCGCCGTCATGGGCGCCTCCGGCTCGGGCAAGTCCACGCTGCTGCACATCGCCGGCGGCCTGGACGTGCCCACCACCGGGCAGGTCCTCGTCGAGGGCCAGGACCTCACCAGCCTCTCCGCCGCCGCGCTGGCCGCCGTCCGCCGACGCAGCGTCGGCTACGTCTTCCAGGACCTCAACCTCATCCCCGCCCTGACGGCGGTGGAGAACGTCGCGCTGCCCCGGGAGCTGGACGGCGTCCGCGGCCGGCAGGCGCGGGCCGAGGCGCGCGCCGCGCTCGACGAGGTGGGCATCGGCGAGCTCGCCGACCGGTTCCCCGACGACATGTCCGGCGGGCAGCAGCAGCGGGTGGCGATCGCCCGCGCGCTGGTGGGGCCGCGCCGGCTGCTGCTGGCCGACGAGCCCACCGGCGCGCTGGACTCCGCGACCGGGGAGGAGGTGCTCCGCCTGCTGCGCGCCCGCTGCAGCGCCGGGGCGGCCGGCGTGCTGGTCACCCACGAGGCCCGGCACGCGGCCTGGGCCGACCGGGTGCTCTTCCTGCGCGACGGCGTCGTGGTCGACACCAGCGGCCCGGTCACCGGCGCGGAGTCGTTGCTCCCGGCGGGCGGCAGCGCGTGACCGCGTGGCTGGTGCACTGGCGGCTGGCGCTGCGCATCGCCCGGCGGGACGCGCTCCGCGCGCGCGGGCGCAGTGCGCTCGTGCTGCTGATGGTCGGCCTGCCGGTGCTCGCCATCGTGGGCGGGGACACGCTGTACCGGACGGCGGAGACCAGCGCCGTGGAGCAGCTGCCGACCACGCTCGGTGCCGCCGACGCCCGGATCGAGGGCGTCGCCCGCAGCCAGCTCTGGGCCGTCCTCCGGCGCCGCCCCCGCGGCGCCTCCGCACCCACCGAGCACGAGCGGCCCCGTGCAGGCGAGGGCGAGAGCGGCGAGTCGGTGGTGGCGCGGACGCGGGGCGGTGGGCATGCGTCGATGGTGGAGCTAATGACAATCATTGTCAAAAGACGTCGCCGTCCGGCCTCGCCGCGCCCCGGTGCCGGACCAGGCGGGCGGAGTTGACCGCGACCGCGACCGACGACGCGTTGTGCAGCACCGCCGCCAGCACGGGGGAGAGCGCGCCGCCGCCGGCGACCGCCAGCCCCACCCCGTTCACCGCGATGGACATGCCGTAGTTCTGCCGCACCACGCGCAGCGTCTGCCCGCCCAGCTCGCGCAGGTCCAGCAGGTGTCGCAGGTCGTCGCCGACCAGCGCCACGTCGGCGGTCTCCACCGCGACGTCGGTGCCGGAGACGCCCATCGCGATGCCGATGTCGGCGGCCGCCAGCGCGGGGGCGTCGTTGGTGCCGTCGCCGATCATCGCCACGGTGTGACCCTCGGCCTGCAGCGCCGCGACCACGTCCTGCTTGTGCTCGGGCAGCACCTCGGCCCGCCACTCGGTCACGCCGAGCTCGGCGGCGACGGCGGCGGCCGTGCTCTCGTGGTCGCCGGTGAGCATCACGATCCGCCGCACCCCGGTGGCCCGCAGCGTCTCCAGCACCTCCCGGGACTCCGGGCGCACCTCGTCGCGCAGGCTCACCAGGCCGACCAGCTCGCCGTCGACCGCGAGCAGCAGCGGGGTCTCCGCCGCGGTGCGCAGCCGGTCCAGCCAGGCCTGGGCGTCGTCCCCGACGGCCACCCCCTCGCTGGCCATCAGCGGCTCGCTGCCCAGCAGCAGCACCCGCCCGTCGGCCTGGGTGCGCATGCCCAGGCCGAGCAGCACCTCGCACTCCTCGTGCGGCGGGATGAACACGTGCCGCTCCTCGGTGGAGCGGATCACCGCCTGGGCCAGCGGGTGGCGGGAGTGCACCTCGGAGCTGGCGGCGTACCCGAGCACCTGCTCCGGGGTCCAGCCGTCGGCGAAGGAGACGACGTTGGTGACCACCGGCCGGCCGATGGTCAGGGTGCCGGTCTTGTCGAAGACCACGGCGTCCACCCGGCCGGCGGCCTCCAGGTGCGCGCCGCCCTTGATCAGCAGCCCGCGGGAGGCGCCGTTGCCGATCGCGGCGCTGACCGCGGTGGGGGTGGCGAGCCCGACCGCGCAGGGGCAGGCGACCAGCAGCATGGTCATCGCCCGGCGCACGTCCCGGGTGACCAGCCAGGTCAGCCCGGCCAGCGCGAACGAGGCGGGCACGAACCGGCGGGAGAAGTTCTCGCCCACCGTCTGGATCGGCGCCCGGTCGTCGCCGGCCTGCTCGACCCGGGCGATGATCCGGCCGATGGCGGTGTCCGACCCGGTGGCCGAGGCGCGCACCACGAGCCGGCCGCGCAGGTTCACCGAGCCGGCGTGCACCGTCGACCCGGCGGTGACCGAGACCGGCAGCGGCTCCCCGGTGATCGCGGCCTGGTCGACCACGCCGGTGCCCTCGACGACGACGCCGTCCACCGGCAGCGTCGCCTGGTCGTGCACGACCACCAGGTCGCCGACCCGCAGCCGGGCCAGGTCGACCTGCCGCTCGACGTCGGGCTCGCCGTCCTCACCGGGCACGATCACCCAGGCGGTGGTCTCGGTGCCGGCCAGCAGCGCGGAGATCGCCCGGCGGGTGCGGCGCAGGGTCACCGACTGCAGCCACTCGCCGATGTTGAGCAGCCACAGCACGGTCAGCGCGACCACGTTCTCCCGCAGCAGCAGGCTGGCCACGGTGGCGGCGGTGACCAGCGCGTCGGTGCCGGCGGACCGCTTGCCGGCCAGTGCGCCCGCGGCGCCCTTGACGAACGGGTAGCCGGTGAAGACGGTGACCACGGTGGCGAGGAACCGGCTGCGGCCGGTGAGCACCGGCGGGCGCCGCAGCCCGTAGCGGCGGAGGCCGAGCAGGGCCAGGGCGGCGCCGCCGACGGCGATCCGCACCAGCTCACCGTTGGCGACGTCGGCCGAACGCGGCGGCCGGGCCACCTCCGCGCGCGCCGGCAGCGCCACCGCCGAGGCGGCCACCCGCAGCACCTCGGCCCGCGGGTCGGCGTCGGGGTCGGCGTCGGGATCCAGCCAGACCAGCACCTGCCCGGTGACCGGGTAGGCGTGCGCGGTGCGGACGCCGTCCACCGCGTCGAGCAGGTCCTCCAGCGCGACCGCGCGTGCGGGCGCGCCGGTCAGCGCGGGGACGGCGAGCCGCAGCCGGCCACCGGCGTCGCTGACCAGCCGGACGGTGCCGGTCGCCGTCTCCACCGGTCAGTGCTGGTGGTCGTGGCCGCCGGAGCGGTCGGCCGGCGGGGGCACCTGCTCGCCGAGGTCGGCGTAGGCCTGGGCGCGCACGTCGCCGGCGGCCAGCCGGGCCTTCTCCACGCCCACCTCGGCCCGGCGCGCGCCGCGGATGCCCAGCTTGGTCGCCCCGACCGCCAGTCGCCGCGGCAGGCTGCCGGCCTCACCTCGCTCGGCGGCGCGGACCACGACCACGCCGACCACGCCGGTGAGCACCGTCCCCCCGGCCTTGCGGAGCAGGCGGGCGGCGCCCGCGGTGCGGTTCTTCGACGACGCGTCGGACACGGAGGTTCTCCTCGGGGGTCGGGGTGAGAGGCTGCTGCCCGGTACAAGCTAACGGGAACCGTTCCCGCATCGCGCGGTGTGGCGGGGAGGGGTCAGTGATCAGCGAACTGCTCCGGACGCCTCCGGCGCACCAGGCGCCGCAGCGCAGTCGAAGCGTACGTAGCGGCGACCTGCTCGGGCTCGGCGTGCTGGTGACCGTCCTCATCCACTTCGCCGCCCCCGGACTGCTGACCTCACCGGCGCTCCTCGCGTGGAGCACCGTGTTCGTCGCGATCTGCCTGCGGGCGCTGCCGTTCCTGGTGCTCGGCGTGCTGCTGTCCGCGGCGATCAGCACGCTGGTCCCCGCGTCGTTCCTCACCCGCGCGCTGCCGCGGCGGCCGGCGCTGGCGGTGCCGGTGGCCGGGGCGGCCGGGATGGTGCTGCCGGGGTGTGAGTGCGCGTCGGTGCCGGTCGCCGGCAGCCTGGTCGGCCGCGGCGTCCCGCAGGCCGCGGCGCTGGCGTTCCTGCTGCCGCCCCGGCGATCAACCCGGTGGTGCTGGTGGCCACCGCGGTCGCCTTCCCCGGGCAGCCGGAAATGGTCGCTGCTCGGTTCGCCGCCTCGCTGCTGGTGGCGGTGCTGATGGGCTGGCTGTGGACGGCGTTCGCCCGCCCCGGCTGGCTGCGGGCGCCCCGCAACGCGCCACCCGACCCCGGGGCCGGCCGCGGCGACGCGTTCCGCCGCGCGGCGCAGCACGACCTGGTGCACGCCGGTGGCTTCCTCGTCGTCGGCGGGCTGACCGCGGCCACCCTGAACACCCTCGTGCCGCGCGCCTGGCTGGAGACCGTGGCCGGGTCCGCCGTCCTCTCGGTGCTGGTGCTCGCGGCGCTGGCCGTGGTGCTGGCCATCTGCTCGGAGGCCGACGCGTTCGTCGCGGCCAGCCTCACCTCGTTCTCGCTCACCTCGCGGCTGGTCTTCCTCGTCGTCGGCCCGGCCGTGGACGTGAAGCTGGTGGCGCTGCAGGTGGGCACCTTCGGCCGGGGCTTCGCGCTGCGCTTCGCGCCGGCCACCCTGCTGGTCGCGGTCGCCGTGGCGCTCGGTGTCGCCGAGGTGCTGCTGTGAGCGCCCGCCCGGACCGGCCCACCCAGCAGGTCCTCCTGCTGCTGCTCGGCCTGGTCGTGCTGGTCGTCGCGCTCACCGACCAGCACCTGGCCTACGGGCGCGCCGGTTTCCAGCCCTTCCTCGCCGGGGCCGGGGTGCTGCTGGTCGCCGTCGGCGCGCTGGGGCTGCTGCGCGACCGGGGACGCCGCGCGGAGCACCCCGGGCCGGGCGTGGGCTGGTTGCTGGCCGCGCCGGTCGCCGTGCTGGTGGTCGTCGCCCCGCCCGCGCTGGCGCCTTCTCGGTGGACCGGCTGGCGCCCACCCCGGTCGCGGTGGCGACCGCGCCGGCCACCGGGATGGCCCGGACGACCCCGGGACCGACCACCGCACCATGACGCTGCTGCAGTACACGATCTGGTCGCAGGCCGACCCGGCGGCGCTGGCCGAGCGCCGGGTGCGGCTGGTCGGCTTCGTCGTGCCCCGCGACGACGGCGGGCGGGACGACGGCACCTGGGACATCGCCCGGCTGTCGATCAACTGCTGCGCCGCCGACGCCACGGCGCTGCGGGTGCACGTGGTCGGGGGTCCGCCCGGGCTGGTCGCCGACCAGTGGGTGGAGGTCGTCGGCACGGCGGGCCGCCGGGATCCCGGCGGCCCGCCGGTGCTGCGCGCCGCCTCGGTGGAACCGATCCCCGCACCGGCCGAGCCCTACGGCTGACCCCCCGTCCTCGCCGAAGTGGCCACTCGGGCGAGACGGTCGTGGGCAACACACTCGCCGAAGTGGCCACTCGGGCGAGACGGTCGTGGGCAACACACTCGCGAAGTGGCCACTCGGGCGAGACGGTCGTGGGCAACACACTCGCCGAAGTGGCCACCTCGGCGCCGGACGGGGTCGGGACGTCAGGCGTTCCAGTGCCCCGGCCGGGGCAGCTCCGCCGGGACGACGGTGGCGCCGTCGCCCCGCGCGGCGGTCAGCTGCGGCACGGTGAGGAAGAGGGCACCGGTCAGGTCGGCACCCCGCAGGTCCGCGGCCCGCAGGTCGGCGCCGAGCAGGTCGGCCTGCCGGAGGTCGGCCCCGCGCAGGTCGGCGCCGATCAGGTAGGCCCCGCGCAGCGACGCGCCCCGCAGCCGGGTGCGGCGGAGGTCCCGGCCGAGCAGGTCCGCGCCCGCCCGGTCCCTGCCCCGCCCGGGCACGGCCGCGCGCACCTGCTCGCTCACCCGGCCGAGCAGCGCGCCGGCGGCGGCCCGCACGCCGGGGACGTCGACGTCCGCGAACCCCGGCGCAGGCGTGCTGGTCAGCGTCTCGACCCGGGCACGCAGCGCCACGACGTCGGCGTGCAGCGGGCCGGCCGGCACCAGCAGCGCGGCCTCCACCAGGTACCAGAGCACCTCGGTGAGCTGCCGCATCACCGGGAGGACGGCGAACACCTCGGCGGTCGTCGCCGGGTCCGCCCGCCAGTCGCGGCCCGCGCCGGTCAGCGCGGTCACCCGCTGGCCGGCGCCGAAGCAGTCGAAGACGACACAACCGGGCATGCCCCGATCGCGCAGCTGGGCGTGGATGCCGCAGCGGGTGTCGGCCCGCAGGTGCCGGCAGGGCGTGCCGGCCGGTTTGTCGAAGGCGAAGTCGGCCGAGGCGGTGAACGCCGGCGCGACGCAGCAGAGCGCCACGCACCGGTCGCAGTCGGCGCGGAGGTCGGCGCGCAGCTCGGCCAGCCCGGGCGTGGGGGACAGGGGCACGGGCGGGCCCTCCGGAGGATCGGGGACGGCCGGAACGACCGCCCCGGGCAGCGTAGGTGGCCGGGTCGGGCACGGCAGATGGTGACTCCGATCACACCAGGCGACGGCGCGCGCCCCGGCCCCGGATCACCGTTGAGCACTGCTGCCGGAGGCGGGAACCTCGCCGCGCCACAGGAGTTGCACGGCAGCTCCACAGCAGATCCGGAGGACGCGATGAGGCGTTTCAGCAGGACCGCGGCGGCACTCGCCGGGGCAGCGCTCGTGGTGGTGCCGGCGACGGCAGCCCAGGCGGGTGGCGGGCACGGCGGTGGGCACGGGGGCGGGCACGGCGGGGGGCACGGCGGCCACGGGGACGACGCCGTCACCACCGTCGCCGAGGGGCTGGACGGCCCCCGGCAGGTCAGCGGGTACCGCGGCGACCGGCTCGTCGTCGCCGAGTCCGACAGCGGCGAGGTGTCCTCGGTGGACCTGGACGACGGGGAGGTGCGGACGCTGCTGTCCGGGCTGTTCCAGCCGCAGGGCGTCGACTACTCCCGCGGCAAGCTGTACGTCGCCGTCGGGGAGGAGCCTCCGCCGCCGCCCGAGGGCGAGGGCCCGCCGCCGCCACCCGAGGGTGAGGGGCCCCCGCCGTCGCCGTTCCCGCCCCCGCCGCCGGACGCCGCCCGCTCCGCGCTGCTGGTCGCGACCCCCCACGGGGAGATCCTGGCGACCATCGACCTGCTGGCGTACGAACTGGCGGAGAACCCCGACGGTCAGGTCCAGTTCGTCGACGGGCGGCCGGTGGACGCCCTCTCCAACCCCTACGCGGTGCTGGCCCAGAAGAAGCGGGTGCTGGTTGCCGACGCCGGGGCGAACGCCGTGCTGTCGGTGGACCGGCGCACCGGTGAGGTGAGCACCTTCTTCGTGCCGCCGGTGATCTCACCGGAGGAGGTGCCGGGCTGTGCCGAGGTGGAGAACGCCCCCGGGACCACCGGCTGCGACCCGGTGCCCACCGGTCTCGCCGAGGGGCCGCACGGGAAGGTCTACGTGAGCACGCTGGGCGCCGAGGTGCCCGGCGCCGGGCGGGTCTACGTGCTCGACCGGCACGGTGAGGTGGTCGACGTCATCGAGGACCTGCCCGGCCTGACCGGGGTGGCCGTCGACCACCACGGCACGGTCTACGCCTCGGACCTCTTCGAGGGAGCCCCGGAAGGGGAGGAGCCCCCGGCGGACTTCGACCCGGCGACGGTGGGGCAGGTCCTCCGGATCGACCGGGACGGCAGCCGCAGCGCCACCCAGGTCACCATGCCCACCGGCCTGGTGGTCGACGACGGCGAGCTGTACGCCTCGGCCTGGAGCGTCGCGGCCTTCCTGGGCCTGCCGCCCGGCTCCGGACAGGTCGTCCGGGTGGGCGCCGACACGTTCACCCCGGCCGGCTGACCGGAGGGCGGGGCCGTGCCCAGTGCGGGTGCGGCCCCGCCGTCCGGCAGCGCCCGGGGTCGGCCGATGCGCCCGGGATCAGCCGATGCGGCAGGCGCAGCCGCGGTCCAGTGCCCCAGCGGCGGTGGCCCGGCAGAACCGGGCTCCGATCGGGTCGTGGGCGTCCATCGGGTGGGCGCAGGCGGGGCAGCCGAGCTCCTCGCCGGACCGGACGGCGGGGGCCAGCAGGGCGGGAACGGCGGGCGGGAGGTACACGGGTGCGGTCATGGCAGGAGCCTGACTCCGCCGACGGCGCGGCGGTGGTGCCCCGGGAGGGGATCGCCGTCCCGGACGGTTGTCCTGGACCGGCGAGGTGACCGTGCGCCCGACGCTACGCCCGGTGCGCGGCCCGGGCCGGCCCGCAGAGCCGGACCGGCGGCGCGCGCCCCGGGGGAAGACCACGTCGGCGCGGCCGATCGGGCGTAGCGTCTGCGGTCTGGAGCCGACGGTTCCCGATGAGGGAGTGGTCATGGTCGACAAGAACGCGTCCAAGAAGTCCGGCAGCAGCATCAAGGAGAAGCGGGCCGCCAAGAAGGCGGCCGAGGAGAGCACCTCCGGCATGGAGAAGCTCACGCACGGCAAGAAGTGAGCCCCCGCCCCGCCCCGTAGCCGGCGGCGGGGCGGATCAGGCCCGCCGCCGGGCGACCAGCTCGCGCAGGACGGCGACCACCAGTTCGTGGTCGGCGACCTGCGGCAGCCCGGACACCACGACGACGCCGACCGGGCCGACGTCGCGCACCAGCACCGGGAACGCCCCGCCGTGGGCCACGTACTGCTGCGGGTCCAGCCCGAACTCCTCCTCGAACGTCGTCCCGGCCTCGCGGGAGCGCTGGCCGACGTAGAGCGAGCTGTGCCCGAAGCGGTGCACGGTGGCGGCCTTGCGCGCGATCCAGGCGTCGTTGTCCGGGTGCGCCCCGGTCATCGCGGCGTGGAAGAGCTGGTGGCCGTTGCGGCTGACGTCCACCGCGACCGGCAGGTGCTCGGCGCGTGCCCGGGTGACCAGGGCGAGGCCGAGCTCCCAGGCGTCGTCGTTGCTGAACCGGGTGAACTGCAGCTCCTGCTCCTCGGCGAGCAGCTGGGCGCAGGAGGGGAAGGCGTCGGCCATGGGTCGTTCCTACCCGACGCCCGGGGGCGCCGGCTGCGTGGGTGGTCACCCGGCCGGTGCCGTCAGGAAGCCGGTGTCGTCAGCCGGCGGTGTGGTCAGCCGGCGGTGTGGTCAGCCCGCCAGGGTCGTCGCCAGCAGCAGCACGCCCGAGGCGGCGCACAGCGCCAGCGCCAGTCGCCGGACGACGTCGATGCCCAGCCGGCGCCGGACCGGCCGGGCGAGCAGGTACCCCACGATCACGAACGGCAGCAGGGCGACCCCGCTCAGGGCCGCCCGTCCGGTGAGCTCGCCGCCGGTGGCCAGCAGCGCGAGCGACACCACCGACGTGACCACGAAGAACAGCGCGAGGTTCGCCCGCTGGGCCGCCGCACCGGGTGGCCGGTAGGTCACCACCATCGGCGGCCCGGGCGCCGCGGCCACGGTGGAGAGCACGCCCGCGGTCAGGCCGGCCCACCGCAGCGCCCGCGGCCCCGAGGGCAGCTGCAGGCCCACCGCGGAGACGGCGCAGGCGAGCAGGACCAGGGCCCCGATCGTCAGCGCGAGGACCGTGTCGTCCACCGCCCGCAGCAGCAGCACGCCGCCCAGCGCGCCGGGGATGCTCGCCAGCGCGGCTCCCCGGAGCACGCGCGGCTCCCACGCTGCGCGTTCGGACCACGCGACGGTCACGGTGACGAGGAGCCCGACCAGCAGGAGCGGACCGGGCACGAGGTCGGGCCGGATGAGCAGGACCAGCGGCCCGGCCACGATGCCGAACCCGACACCCGCGGTCGCCTGGGCCACCGTGGCCACCACGACGACCAGGCCGCTGAGCAGCCAGACGGTCACGTCCCGGCCCCCGCGCTCAGACCTCGGTCACGTCGAAGGTGCGGGTGGGGTTGACGTACTCGTCCTGGGCGGCCACCAGGAGGATCTCGCGCGAGCCGGCGTCGGCGGTGCGCTGGAGCAGCCCGAACACGGAGGCCGCAGCCCGGCCCAGCGACTCGGCGGCCGAGCGGGTCTCCAGCCAGTGGGCGAGGAAGAGCGCGGCGATCGCGTCGCCGGCGCCGTTCACCGAGACGCCGAGCCGGGGGGTGCGCACCCGGAAGTGCTGCCCGCCCGCCGAGGCGAGCAGGTCGACGGCGTCGTCGGGGGTGTCCTCGGCGACGAGCGAGGTGGTCAGCACCACGCGGGGGCCCAGCGCCTGCACGGCGGTCACCGCGTCCTTGACCGAGGCAAGCGACCGGGTCTCGGACTGGGCGAGCAGGTCCAGCTCGTAGTGGTTGGGCGTGACGATGTCCGCGGCCGGGACGGCGACCTCGCGCAGGAACTCCGGGATGCCCGGCCGGACGAAGACGCCGCGCCCGACGTCACCGATGACCGGGTCGCAGCACCAGATCGCGTCGGGGTTGGCGGCCCGGACCTTGGCGACCGAGCCGAGCACGGCGTGCCCGATGTCGGCCGACCCCAGGTAGCCCGAGAGCACCGCGTCGCAGCTGCCCAGCACGCCGCGGTCCTCGATGCCCTGCACCACCTCGTCGACGGCCTGCCCGTCGAAGAGCCGGCCGGTCCAGGCGCCGTAGCCGGTGTGGTTGGAGAACTGGACGGTGTGCACCGGCCAGACCTCGATGCCCAGCCGTTGCAGCGGGAAGACCGCCGAGGCGTTGCCGGCGTGGCCGTACGCCACGTGCGACTGGATGGACAGCACGTTCACCATGCCCAGCTCACCATGGGGCAACGTTCGCACACGGGCCACGGGGCGGGTCAGCCGCGCGGCTGGACCTCCGCCATCGGGCCCCAGCCGGCGAGGTCGGCGGAGTCGACGTACATGATCGACGGGGTGCCGGCGACCCAGTCGGGCATCTCGCCGATCGCCTTCCGGAAGTGCGCGGAGGAGGTGTGCGTGGCGCCGGCCTCCGCGTCGGTGAAGCCCTCCACGAGCACGTAGCTGGCCGGCTCGTCGACGCTGCGCGACCACTCGAACATGACGTTGCCGGGCTCGGCGCGCACCGCGGCGGTGAACTCGGCGACCAGCTCGGGCCAGCGGTCGGCGAGCTCGGGGCGGACGGGGAACTTCACGACGATCAGGATCACCGGCCCAGGCTAGCCAGCGGGTCGGTCGCCCGCCGCGTCGTCCCGGGCGGCCGAGAGCCGCTCGAAGACCGCGGCCAGCGCGGTCTGCTCCTCGGGGCCGAGCAGGTCGACGAAGTGCGCGCGGACGGTGCGCACGTGCCCCGGCGCGGCGCGGGTGAGCGCCGCCCGGCCGTCGGCGGTGAGGTGGACCATCGTGCCGCGGGCGTCGTCCGGGCACTGGCCGCGGGTGAGCAGGCCGCGCTTCTCCATCCGGCGCAGCTGGTGGGCCAGCCGGCTGGAGTCCCAGCCGATCTCCCGGCCGAGCTCCCGGGCCCGCACCGCGTCCTCGGGCGCCTCGGACAGCGAGGCGAGCACCGCGTACTCCGCGGTGGAGAGCCCCTCGGCGGTCAGCTGCTGGTCGACGGCGACGTCCACCGCGCGGCCCAGCGCCAGGAAGGCCCGCCACACCCGCTCCTCGCGCTCGTCCAGCCACGCCACGTCGTCCATGGCGCGAGGGTAACCGGCGCTTGCCTGACGTGTCAGGAAAAACGCGTACGGTGGTGCGCCGACCACCCGCACGAGAGAGAGGAAGCCCCGTGGCCTTCGAGTTGGGCATCATCACCTTCGGCGAGGTGACCCCGGACCTGTCGACCGGCGAGACGCCGTCGCCGGCGACCCGTGTCCGCGAGACGATCGAGCAGGCGGTCCTGGCCGACCAGGTCGGGCTGGACGTCTTCGGGGTGGGGGAGCACCACCGCTCGGACTTCATCGCCTCCTCGCCGGTGCCGCTGTTGTCCGCCGCCGCCGCGCGGACCGAGCGGATCCGGCTGACCAGCGCGGTGACCGTGCTGAGCTCGGACGACCCGGTCCGGGTGTTCCAGGACTTCGCCACGCTCGACCTGATCTCCGGCGGGCGGGCCGAGCTCATCGCCGGCCGCGGCTCCTACACCGAGTCCTTCCCGCTGTTCGGCTACTCGCTGGCGGACTACGCGGAGCTGTTCGCCGAGAAGCTCGACCTGCTGCTGGCGATCCGCGGCACCAACCCGGTCACCTGGTCCGGCCGGCACCGGCCGCCGCTGGTGGCCGCCGACGTCGCGCCGCGGCCGCTGCAGGAGGAACTCCCGATCTGGGTGGGCGTCGGGGGCACGCCGTCCTCGGCGGTGCGCGCCGGGATGCTCGGGCTGCCGATGGCGCTGGCCATCCTGCTCGGCCCGGTGAACGCGCACGTGCCGACCGTCGGGTACTACCGGCAGGCGGCGGCCGAGGCCGGGCACGACCCGGCGACCCTGCCGATCAGCATCAACACCCACGGCTACGTCGGCCGGACCAGCCAGGCGGCGCGGGACACGATGTTCCCGTACTTCTCGGTCGGCATGCGGGAGAACAACCACCAGCGCGGCCACGGGTTCGACCTGCCGCGCCGGGCCTTCGACGCGCAGGCCACCCCCGGCGGCGGCCTCGTCGTCGGCAGCCCGCAGGAGGTCATCGACAAGATCGCCACCTTCGCCGAGCTGTACGGCGTCACCCGCGCCAACGTCCAGCTGGGCTTCGGCGGCGTGCCGCAGCGGGAGCACCTGGCCGCGATCGAGCTGTTCGGCACCGAGGTCGCCCCGGTGCTGCGCCGGGAGGTCCGGGCGCCCGTGGGGGCCGGGGCGTGAGCCGGCCGCTGCAGGTCGTCGTCGTCAACGGCAGCCCGCGCGCCGAGGGGTCGAAGACGATGGGCCTCGCCGGGGTGGTCACCGACACCCTGGCCGACCTGATGCCGATCGAGGTGCGGCGGGTCGACGTGTACGGGCTGGGTGCCGGCTTCACCGGCGCGGTCACCCGCGACGACGTCCCCGCCGACGTCGAGGAGGCGCTGCGGCTGGTCGAGACCGCCGACCTGCTGATCCCCGCCGTGCCGGTCTACCGCGCCAGCTACCCGGGCATGTTCAAGCACCTGTTCGACCTGGTCGACCAGTACGCGCTGGCCAACAAGCCGGTGCTGCTGGTGGCCACCGGCGGCAGCGACCGGCACGCCCTGGTGCTGGAGCACCAGCTGCGGCCGCTGTTCGGCTTCTTCCAGGCGCTCACCGTGCCGGTCGCGTTCTACGCCGGCGCCGGCTCCTTCGACGGCGCGCTGGTGCTCGACCCGGAGGTCTACAGCCGGGTGGAGATCGGCCTGGCCGACGTCGCCGACCTGCTGCGTGCCCGGGCGGCGCGGGCGCCGGCGGCCGGCTGAGGGCAGCCCCGCCCTGCGCCGGAGTGCGGCACGGGGCGGGGCGCGACCGTCAGTGCGAGCGGTGCGTCTGGTCGGAGGGCTCTCCGAAGACGCCACCGCGGGCACCGTGCGTGGAGTGCGACTTGTACTCGGTGTACGTGTAGGGGTTGTCCAGCACGTCGTCGCGGGGCAGGTCCGGGTTCATGCCCGAGGCCCAGACCTCCTCACCCAGGGCCGAGCGCAGGTGCTCCACGGTCGACTCGACGGTGCGGCGCACCGCACCCAGGTCGGCACCGACCAGGCGGTGCGCCGACTTCACCACCCGGCCGTCGACCAGCACGGTGTGCACGTCGCCGCGCTGGGCCTGGAAGGCCACGTGGCCGTAGGGGTTCAGCATCGGGAAGGACACCGGGGACGAGTCGTTCTTGATCAGCACGACGTCGGCCTTCTTGCCCACCTCGAGGCTGCCCAGGTCGTCGCGGCCCAGCGCCCTGGCGCCGCCCCGGGTGGCCCAGTCGACGACCTGCTCGGCGCGCAGGTGCACGTGGGTGACGGTCTCGCCCTTCGCGTGCGCCTCCAGGTGCTCGCGCGAGCGGTCCGCGCCCAGCGTCGTCCGCATCGCGGAGAACAGGTCACCGCTCCACCACACGCTGGTGTCCATCGACAGCGACACCGGGATGTCGTGCCGGCGCACCTGCCAGGTGGGCGGGTAGCCCTGCCCGGCGCTCTGCTCGGACTCGGTGGAGACCGAGATCGAGCCGCCGGTCGCGGCGATGCGGTGGTAGGAGTCGGTGGTCAGGGTGGCGGCGTGCACGTAGACCGTCTCCGGGGTCATGAAGTCGTTCTCGTGCATGAGCCGGATGCCGTCGTCGTTCGTCGCGCCCCACACGCCGGCGTGCGTGGTCACCGGCAGGCCGAGCTCGCGGGCGACCTCGAAGGCCGCCTTCTCCGGGAAGGTCGGGTCGCCGGTGACGTCGAAGGCCAGCTGCAGGCCCAGTCGGCCCTCGTCGCGGCGGCGGGTGAGGAAGCCCTGCACGGCCGGGTCGGCGGTCCACTCCCACGGCCCGGCCTGGATGTTGCCGTAGGCGAGCACGAACCGGCCGGGGACGGCGAGCAGCGCGTCGGCGGCCGCCTCGGCGTGGTCGACCGTCTGCAGGCCGTGCGACCAGTCGACCGTGGTGGTGACGCCGGCCTCCAGCGCGTCCCAGGCCGAGACCAGGTTGCCCGCGTGCACGTCCTCCGGGCGGAACGCCTTCCCGTGCTCGAGGTAGTACCAGACGAAGTACTGGGTGAGCGTCCAGTCGGCGCCGTACCCGCGCATCGCGGTCTGCCACATGTGCCGGTGGGTGTCGATCATGCCGGGCATGACGATGCCGCCGGTGGCATCGACCTCCAGCGTCCCGGCGGGCACCTCGAGGGCGGGGCCCACGGCGGCGATGCGGTCGTCGACGACGAGCACGTCGGCGTCGGTCAGCACGGTGTGCGCGTCGTCCATGGTGAGCACGGTGCCGCCGCGCAGCACGACGGGTCGGCCGGCCGGCTGGTCCACGACCACGGCGTCGGGATCGGACACGGTTCCTCCAGGGGATCCAGGCTTACGGACGGGCGTCCGCTGAACGGTCACCACGGTGGTGCCCACCTTGTTCGTGGCCCCCGCCACATGTCAAGGGGAGAGTGTCCGCCTCGCGCGTGCACGGTGAGGGTCTGTCGCTGGGGTTGACACCGGGGGTGGCGCCGTCCAAGACTCCGGACGTCCGCCGGACGGCCGTCCGCATGGCGGCCCTCACCGTCGAGGAGTGCCTGTCCCGATGCCCGAGCACCCCGGATCGCCCGGCGCAGCCCCCCGCCCCACCCCGCAGCAGGGCCCGCTCAGCGGCCTGCTGGTCGCCGACTTCTCCCGGATCCTGGCCGGCCCCTACTCGACCATGCTGCTGGCCGACCTGGGTGCGGAGGTGGTCAAGGTCGAGGGCCCCAACGGCGACGACACCCGCACCTGGCAGCCGCCGGTCCGCGACGGTGTCTCCACCTACTACCTGGGCGTCAACCGCAACAAGCGGTCGATCGCGCTGGACCTCAAGGACCCCGACGACGTCGCCGTGGCGCGCGAGCTGGCCCGGCGCGCCGACGTCCTCGTGGAGAACTTCAAGTCCGGTGGCCTGGGCCGGTTCGGCCTGGACTACGCGACCGTCAGCGCGACCAACCCGGCGATCATCTACGCGTCGATCACCGGCTTCGGCAGCCAGCCCGGTGGCGCCGAGCTGCCCGGCTACGACCTCATCGTGCAGGCGATCTCCGGCCTGATGAGCCTCACCGGCGACCCGGACGGCGACCCCTACCGGGCCGGCATCTCGGTGTTCGACGTGATGGCCGGGCTGCACGCCACCATCGGCGTCCTCTCCGCGCTCAACGCCCGGCACGAGACCGGCCGGGGCCAGCACGTCGAGGTGAACCTGCTGTCCTCGGCGCTGTCCGGGCTGGTCAACCACGCCAGCGCGGTGGTGGCCGGCGAGGTGGTGCCGTTCCGGATGGGCAACAGCCACCCGAGCCTGTTCCCCTACGAGCCGCTGCCCTGCTCCGACGGCGACCTGATCATCACCGCCGGCAACAACGGGCAGTTCCGCAAGCTGGTCGAGGTGCTCGGGGTGCCCGAGCTCGCCGACGACCCGCGGTTCAGCCGCAACGAGGACCGCACCGCCAACCGGGACGAGCTGCGCCCGCTGCTGGTCGAGCGGCTGCGCACCCGCACCAAGGACGAGTGGTTCGCCGACATCATCGCCGCGGGCGTGCCGTGTGGTCCCATCAACACCGTGGACCAGGGAGTCGCGTTCGCCGAGCGGATCGGGCTGGACCCCGTCGTCACCGTCGGGGACGGCGGCTCGGGGGTCCCCTCGGTGCGCAACCCGATCACCTTCTCCGAGACCCCGGCCGACTACCGGCTGCCCCCGCCCGGGCTCGACGAGCACGGCGCGGAGCTGCGGCGCTGGCTGAGCGAGCCCGAGGAGGAGGCCCGATGAGCGACCGGCCGGAGTACCCGACCGCGCTGGGGGCCTCGAGCCTGGAGTCGATCACCCTGCTCGGCACCGACCTGGCCCGCGACGTGATGGGCTCGGTCGGCTTCGGCGAGCTGGCGTTCTGGCTGGCCACCCAGCGGCGGCCCACGCCGGGGGAGACCCGGGTGTTCGAGTCGGTGCTGGCCGCCCTCGCCGATCACGGGTTCACCCCGACGGCGATCGTCACCCGGCTCACCTGGCTGTCCGCGCCCGACTCGGTGCAGGGCGCGCTCGCCGCCGGCCTGCTCGGTGGTGGCTCGCGCTTCCTCGGCGTCACCGAGGACTGCGGCCGCTTCCTGCACGACGTGCTCACCGGCGTGGACGGCGAGCTGCCCACCGACGACGACGGCTGGGACGCCCTGGCCCTGGAGACCGTCACCGCGCAGCGCGCCGCCCGGCGGTTCGTGCCGGGGCTGGGCCACCACGTGCACAAGCAGGGCGACCCGCGCACCCCCCGGCTGTTCGAGATCGCCGCGGAGGAGGGGCTCTACGGCCCCCACCTGTCGCTGTTCGCCGCCATCGGCCGGGTGCACCCCCAGGTGCTCGGCCGGACGCTGCCGCTCAACGGCGCCGGCGTCTGCGGCGCCGCGCTGGCCGACCTCGGCCTGCCGCTGGAGCTGCTGCGCGGCTTCGCCCTGCTGGCCCGCACCGCCGGGCTCATCGGCCAGCTCGCCGAGGAGCTGCGGCACCCGGTGGCCAACGACGTCTTCCTCTCCGTCGACCTGAACAACCGCTCGGTCGACCCCGACCCCTACGTCCCGGACCCCCTGCCGGGCGCGCCCACGCCGAGTGAGACCCACGGAGGTCGTCATGGCTGAACTGGCCGCGGTCATCGCGTCCACGCACCACCCGTTCTACTACCGGGCCAGCACGTCGACCGGCGCGGACCGCCCGCCGTTCGCCGACGAGTGGGTGGCCAAGATCGAGACGTTCCGGGAGACGCTCACCCGGGCCGAGCCCGACGTGCTGGTGATGGTCGGCAGCGACCACTTCCACCAGCTGTGGCTGGACAACATGCCCCAGTTCCTCGTCGGCAAGGCGCCGTTCTTCGACGCAAACTTCTACAACGAGGAGCGCGAGTTCGGCCTGCCGCGGATGACGCTGCGGGGCGAGGAGGACCTGGCCGCGCACATCCTGCGCGACGGCCTGGACCGCGACTTCGACCTGGCGTTCAGCAACGAGCTGCGGATCGACCACAGCATCACCTGCCCGATCATCACGCTGCGGCCGCAGGCCGACCTGCCGATCGTGCCGATCTACACCAACATCTTCGCCCCGCCGCTGCCGCAGCCCAAGCGCTTCGTCCAGCTGGGCCGGGCGATCCGGGAGATGGTGGAGTCCTGGGACAGCGACAAGCGCGTCGCGGTCATCGGCACCGGTCACCTGTCCCTGGAGCTGGGTGGGCCGCGCCAGTTCGGCGAGCACGGCCCCGACCCGGAGTTCGACCGCAAGGCCGTCGAGTGGATCGCCAGCGGCGACATCGAGGGCTGCCTCGCCGAGGTCTCGCTGGAGTCGCTGCACCACCCGGGCAACGCCACCCACGGGTTCATGGACTTCATGCTGATGATGGGCGTCGCCGGCGAGGGCCAGAAGGCCGACCACGTCGACACCCTGGACCTGTTCCACACCATGGAGGCGTACTTCACCTGGTATCCGAACGGCCTGCCGGCTCAGGTCGGGACGGGGGCGTCGGCATGAGCAAGTACCTGATCGACAAGTTCCTCTACACCGTCGACCGCGACCCCGAGCTCGTCGAGCGCTACCGCGACGACCCCGCCGGCACCGTGGAGTGGTGGGAGGCGGAGATGGCGAACAAGCTGCTCAACTGCATCGCCGACGAGCGCACCACCTGGCTGGCCTTCGACGAGGAGGAGCGGCGGGCGCTGCGCGAGCACGACCACGTCGCGCTGTTCCAGCTGGGTGCGCACCCGTTCCTCACGCTGACCCTGTTCATCGCCATGTTCGAGCGCGACCACGGGCCGCTGGAGTACCAGAAGGCCTACGGCAAGGCGATGGAGCACATCTCCATGCCCTACCCGGACATTGCGACCTGACGTGCGGCGACCTGACGTGCGGGCGACCTGACGTGCGCGCGGTGCTGGTGCGGGAGCCGGGCCGGCCGCCGGTGGTGGGGGAGTACCCCGACCCGCTGGCCGGCCCGGGCCGGACGACGGTGCGGGTGACCGC
This sequence comes from Modestobacter sp. SYSU DS0904, assembly GCF_054051115.1. Taxonomy (NCBI): domain Bacteria; kingdom Bacillati; phylum Actinomycetota; class Actinomycetes; order Geodermatophilales; family Geodermatophilaceae; genus Modestobacter; species Modestobacter sp. SYSU DS0904. Next base: position 224,741 of record NZ_JBJHAQ010000002.1, read on the forward strand.
GGCCCCGGTGGTCCCGCTGGATCTGCTGTGCGCCTCGGGCACCTCCTACTTCGGCCGGCCGGCGACGCCGTACGTCCCCGGGGTGCAGGGCGTCGGCGTGGTCGAGCAGTCGGGCACCCTGGCGGTGGGCACCCGGGTCTGGTTCGCCACCACCGCGGGCATGGCGCCCGGGGACGGCAGCCTCGCCGAGCGCTGCGCCGTCCCGGACGACGACGTGGTGCCGCTGCCCGACGGCGTTGCCGACCCGGCGGTGGCCGCCCTCGGGCTCTCCGCCGTCGCCGCGTGGATGTCGCTGACCTGGCGTGGCCGGCTCCAGCCGGGGGAGACCGTGCTGGTGCTCGGCGCCGGCGGAGCGGTCGGCCAGGTCGCCGTCGGTGCCGCCCGGGTGCTGGGAGCGCGCCGGGTCGTGGGGCTCTGCCGCTCCGACTCCGCCGCCGAGCGGGCCGCCCGCGCCGGCGCCGACGAGGTGGTGCGCACCGGCGGTGACGTCGCCGAGCTCGCCGAACGGCTCGGTGCCGCGTGCGGGGGAGCGGTCGACGTCGTCGTCGACCCGGTGTTCGGCGAGGCGGCCACCGCGGCCAGCCGGGTGCTCGCGCCCGGCGGGCGGCTGGTGAACCTGGGCGGCTCGGGCTGCGACGTCGCCGAGTTCTCCTCCGCGGCGCTGCGCAGCCGCTCGGCCGACGTGCTGGGCTACACCAACAACGCGCTCACCGGCGCGCAGCGGGCCGGGGCGCTGACCGCGGTGCTCGGGCACGCGGCGGCCGGCGCGCTCGGCGTCGAGCACGAGGTGCTGCCGCTGGACCGCGCGGCCGAGGCCTGGGCGGCCTCCGCCGCCGGTGGCGGACGCCGCTCGGTGCTCGTCCCCGGCTGAGCCCCCCCGCACCCAAGTGGCCACTTCGGCGCTCTCGCCGTGCGCAACCCTTTCGCCCAAGTGGCCACTTCGGCGCTCTCGCCGTGCGCGACCCTTTCGCCCAAGTGGACACTTCGGCGCTCTCGCCGTGCGCAACCCTTTCGCCGAAGTGGCCACTTCGGCGCGGTTCCCCGGGGCTGGCTCAGGCGGTGCCGCGGGCCTCGGTGGCGCGGGGCACCGTCACGTGCGGGCGCGACTGCCACAGCGCCCACTCGGCGCTGACGTCGCCGGCGGTGCGCAGCAACCGGGGCAGGTGCTCGCCGAGCAGCCGCTCGGTGCTGGTCTCCGCGGCGTGCACGGTCACGTTCATCGCGGCCCGGACGGCGCCCGACCCGTCGCGCACGGGGACGGCGACCGACCGGACCCCGGGCGCCAGCTCCTCGTCGGCCAGTGCCCAGCCGCGCGCCCGCACCTCGGTGAGCTCGTCGCGCAGCTGATCGGGCGAGGAGCCGATGTAGGGCGGCAGCCCGGACCGGCTGGGCTGGGCCAGCACGGCGGCCAGCTCGGTGGGGGAGAGGCCGGCCAGCAGCACCTTCCCCTGCGAGGTCTGCGCCGCGGGGAAGCGAGTGCCGATCTCCACCCGCAGTGCGATCAGCTTCGGCACGGCGACCCGGGCCACGTAGACGATGTCCGAGCCGTCGAGCTGGGCCATCGAGGAGGACTCGCCGGTCTGCGCGACCAGCGTCTCCAGGTGCGGCCGGGCGATGTCCCACAGGCCCAGCGCGCCGACGTAGGCCATGCCGAGGGTGAGCACCTTGGGGGTCAGCGCGAAGCCGTTCCCGGCGGTGCGGACGAAGCCGAGCTCCTCGAGGGTGAGCAGCAGCCGCCGCGCGGTGGGCCGGGCCAGCCCGGCGGCGGTGGCCACCTCGCTCAGCGTCATGGTCGGCCGGTCGGCGCCGAAGCACGCCAGCACGTCCAGCCCTCGCGCGAGGGCCTCCACGAAGTCGGGTCCGTTGCCGCGTCCTGCCATCGGTGGCCCCCTTCCGTCGTCCGGCCGCGCTCAGGATGGCACGGGCCGGGCGGTCCGTCGCCCCCCGCGGCCCATCCGGTCACCCCCGCGGGCGCGGAATGCGGACAGTTGTCCGCTCAACCAACGAGCCGTCCGTGCGGTTCGGCGGTGCACCGTGTGACCCTTGACACACCAGGCCGGGCTCGGTACCTCTTGGGCGGCCGTATCGCGGACCGCCGTACGCGCCACCCTCGAGCACCGGGAGATGCAGATGAGCGCTGGCGGAGCCGACGTCGAGACCGACGTCCTGGTGGTCGGTTCGGGACCGGCGGGGGCATCGGCCGCGCTGTTCCTGGCCAGCTACGGCACCCGCACCGTGCTGGTCACCAAGTACAGCCGGCTGTCGGACACGCCCCGCGCGCACATCACCAACCAGCGCACGATGGAGGCGCTGCGCGACATGGGCGTCGAGGAGACGCTGCTGGCGCTGGCCACCCCGTGGGACCAGATGGGCAACACCACCTTCTGCACCAGCCTGGCCGGTGAGGAGCTGGGCCGGATCCCGTCCTGGGGCACCGACACCGTGCGGCACGCCGACTACGAGCTGGCCAGCCCCTGCACCATGCTCGACGCGCCGCAGACCATCACCGAGCCGGTGCTGGCCAAGGCCGCCCAGGAGCGCGGGGCCCGGCTGCGGTTCGACACCGAGTACCTCGGCCACGTGCAGGACGACGACGGCGTGACGACGACGGTGCGCGACCGGCTCACCGGCGCCGAGCACACGATCCGCTCCCGGTACCTGATCGGCGCCGACGGTGCCCGCAGCGCCGTCGCCGCCGACCTCGACCTGCCCTTCGAGGGCCCCGGGGCGGTGGCCGGTGCGCTGAGCATCGTCTTCACCGCCGACCTGACCCACCTCGTCGCCCACCGGCCCTCGGTCCTCTACTGGATGGTGCAGCCCGGCGCGGAGAAGGAGGGGGTCGGGCTCGGCGTCCTCCGGATGATCAAGCCGTGGACCGAGTGGATGCTGATGTGGGGCTACGAGGTCGCCGCCGGCCCGCCCACGCTCACCGACGACGTCGTCCGGGAGCTCGCCGTGGCCCTGGTGGGCACCGACGACTTCCAGATGGAGGTGACCTCCCGGTCCCCGTGGACGGTGAACCACCACTTCGCCACCACGCTGTCCCGCGGCCGGGTGTTCTGCGCCGGCGACGCCGTGCACCGGCACCCGCCGACGAACGGACTGGGCTCCAACACCTCGATCCAGGACTCCTACAACCTGGCCTGGAAGCTGGCGCACGTGGTCGCCGGCACGGCGTCGCCGCGGCTGCTGGACAGCTACGACGCCGAGCGGGCGCCGATCGCCCGGCAGATCGTCGAGCGGGCCAACCAGAGCATCGCCGACACCGGCCGGATCCTCGAGGCACTCGATCTGACCGACACCACCGACGTCGACCGGCTGGCGCAGCAGCTCGCGCTGCGCAAGGCGCCGGGGCCGGCGGGGGAGAAGGTGCGGGCGGCGCTGCGGGAGGCGATCGCCTACAAGGCGCACGAGTTCGACGCGCACGGGGTCGAGCACAACCAGCGCTACGCCTCGGGCGCGGTCGTGCCCGACGGGACGCCGATGCCGGAGTACCGGCGCGACCCTGTGCTCTACGCCCAGGCCACCACCTGGCCCGGCGCGAAGCTGCCGCACACCTGGGTCACCCGGGCCGGCCACCGGGTCTCCACCCTGGACCTGGTCGGCTCCGGCCGGTTCAGCGTGGTCACCGGCATCGGCGGGCAGCCGTGGCTGGACGCGGCGGCCGCGCTGGGCGAGGAGCTGGGGGTGTCGATCACCCCGGTGTCGATCGGGCCGGGGGAGCCGTTCGAGGACCCCTACGGCACCTGGGCGGAGCTGCGGGAGACCGGCGACGCGGGGGTGCTGCTGGTGCGGCCGGACTGCTACGTCGCCGCCCGCCACCTGGACGCGCCGGAGTCGGCCGAGCAGGCCGCGGGCTGGCTGCGGACGGCGCTGACCGCCGTGCTCGGGAGGGGCTGACCATCCCGAGCACGGCGGCGGGGCTCAGCGGGGCGGCAGGCCGACCGACGAGGTGTCCATGAACTCGCGGATGCCCTCGATGCCCAGCTCGCGGCCCATCCCGCTGGCGTTGAAGCCACCGAAGGGGGCGCGCTCGTCGAGCACGGCGGCGCCGTGGGAGTTCACGAACGTGTAGCCGGTGCGCAGCCGGGCGCCGACGGCCGCGGCCCGGTCCCGGTCGCCGGTCCACACCGAGGAGCACAGGCCCGACCAGGTGTCGTTGGCCCGGGCGATCGCGTCCTCCTCGTCGTCGAAGGGCAGGATCGGGATGGTCGGCCCGAACTGCTCCTCGACGACCACGCGGGCGTCGTCGCTCGGGTCGAGCACCAGCGAGGGCCGCAGGAAGTTGCCGCGGGAGGTGTCCGCACCCGGGGCCGCCTCGCCGAACTCGCGCACCTCGTGGCCCGCGGCGCGGGCGGAGTCGACCAGCTCCTGCACGTACTCCTTCTGCTTCGGGCTGTGCAGCGGGCCCATGTTCACGCCCTCGTCCAGCCCGTGGCCGAGGCGCACGCCGGACAGCGCCGTCGACAGGCCCTCCACGACCTCGTCGTAGCGGGAGCGGTGCACGTAGATCCGCTTGGCGGCCATGCAGATCTGGCCGGTGGAGTCGAACGTGCCGCTGTAGAGCTTCTGGAACGCGTCGTCGTCCAGCACGGCGTCGGCCAGGATCAGCGCCGGGTCGTTGCCGCCCAGCTCGAGCGCCACGCGGGTCAGCGACTCGCTGGCCATCGCCATGATCCGCTTGCCGCCACCGGGGCTGCCGGTGAAGCAGACCTTCTTCACCCGGTCGTCCTGGATCAGCGCCCCACCGATCTCGGCGTCGGCACCGGTGACCACGTTGAGCACGCCCGGGGGCAGCAGCGCGGCGACCTGCTGCACGGTGCGCGTGGTGGCCAGCGGGGCAGACGGCGGCGGCTTGACCACCACGGTGTTGCCGGCCAGCAGCGCCTGGGGGAGCGAGGCGGCGAGGATCGCCAGCGGCCAGTTGAACGGCACGATGATCGTCACGACGCCCAGCGGCAGGTACGAGATGCGCAGGTCGGTCGGCGGCGCGGGCAGCTCGACGACCCGGTCGACCTCGTCGACCAGCGCGGTGGCCAGCCCGAAGCGGTGGGCGAACACGATGGAGTCGATGAAGGACTCCATCCGGATCTTGCCGTTCTCCCGGGTGAGCACCTCCGCCGTCGCCGGCCGGTCGGCCTCGAGCGGGGCCAGGGCGGCGGTGATCAGCTCGGCACGCTCGGCCGGGGTGCGGGCGGCCCAGGCCGGGAACGCGCGGTGCGCGGCGGCGACGGCCTGCTCGGCCTGCTTGGCGGTGGCGGCAGCGGCGTAGCCGACGACGGAGACGCCGTCGGCGGGGTCGATGACCTGGAGTGAGTCGTCGGTGGTGTGCACCTCTCCGTTGATGAAGAGGTCGGTCGTGATCTCGGGCAGGTCTGAGAGGGACGGCACGGAGGCTCCCGGGGGTCGTCGGTGACCTGGGCCGGAACTGCGGCCCGGGGTGGATCACCTCCACCGTAGGCAGGCTTCTGTCCGGACGGAAGCCGGATCGGACAGTTGTCCGCAACTCGGCACGCAGCGGTCGGTCCGGCTACGTCGGATGTCCGTGCCCGGTGATCGGCCGGTGATCGGCAAGGTGCCGCCCGGACCGGGTGCCGGGGGGCCCCGGGGCCGGGGCGCCCGCCCCCCCGCCCCCCCCCCCCCCCCCCCCCCCCCCCCCCCCCCCCCCCCCCCCCCCCCCCCCCCCCCCCCCCCCCCCCCCCCCCCCCCCCCCCCCCCGCCGCGGTCACGCCGGGCTGGTCTTGATCACCACCGCCTTCTGCTCGGTGTAGAACTCCAGCGAGTGGTCGCCGCCCTCGCGGCCGATGCCGGAGTCCTTGAACCCGCCGAACGGCGCCCGGAGGTCGCGGACGCCGAAGCAGTTGACCCACATGGTGCCGGTGCGGACCCGGCGCGCGACGGTCTGCGCGGTCTCCAGGCTGGTGGTCCAGACCGACCCGGCCAGCCCGTAGGGGCTGTCATTGGCGATCTCGATCGCCTCGTCGATGGTGTCGAAGGGCAGCACCGCGAGGACCGGGCCGAAGATCTCCTCCCGGACGCACCGCATCGTGTTGTCGACGTCGACCAGCACGGTCGGGAGCACGTAGTTGCCGCGGGCCAGCGCAGGGTCGTCCGGCGGTCCGCCGCCGGTGAGGACCTTGGCGCCCTCCTGGCGGGCCAGGTCGACGTACCCGAGCACCCGCTCCCGGTGCTCGGCGCTCACCAGCGGGCCCAGCCGGGTGGCCGGGTCGAGCGGGTCACCGGGGACCCACGCCGCCAGCTCGTCGAGCACCCGGGACAGGAACTCGTCGTACACGCTGCGGTGCACGAGGGCCCGGGAGCCCGCGACGCAGAGCTGGCCGGCGTTGCCCACGATCCCCCGGACTGCAGTGGGGACGGCGACGTCGAGGTCGGCGTCGGCGGCGATGATCGTCGCGGACTTGCCGCCGAGCTCCAGGGACAGCCGCTTGAGGCCGGCGCTGCCGTCGCGCATGAGCGTCCGCCCGGTGGCCGACGCACCGGTGAAGGCGATCCCGTCGACGTCCGGGTGCCGGGTCAGCGCCTCGCCCGCGGAGTCCGGGCCGAAGCCGTGCACGACGTTCAGCACGCCGTCGGGGAGCCCGGCCTCCCGGCACAGCCCGGCGAGCAGGTCCGCGGTGATCGGGCTCTGCTCGGCCGGCTTGGCCACGACGGTGTTGCCGAAGGCCAGGGCCGGGGCGATCTTCCACACCATGGTGAGCAGCGGGATGTTCCAGGGGGCGATCGCGGCGATCACCCCCAGCGGTTCGCGGAGGACGTAGGTCAGCGTGCCGGCCGCCGGGTCGGTGTAGGACTCGGTGCCGCCGCGGACCGCCCAGTCGGCGAAGAAGCGGAACACCTGGGCCGACCGGGGGACGTCGACGGCGCGGGTGTCGGACACCGGCGCCCCCATGTCCCGCGTCTCCCACTCCGCCAGCTCGTCCCGGTGGGCGTCGATGAGGTCGGCCACCCGCGCCAGCACCGCCGCACGCTGCGCCACCGGCGTCCCGGACCAGCCGGGGAGCGCGGCGCGCGCGGCGGCCACCGCACGGTCGACCTCCGCTGCGCCGCCGAGCGCGACGGAGGCGATCACCGTGTTGTCGATGGGGGAGACGCACTCGAAGGTGCGTCCGTCCGCGGAGTCGACCGCGGCGCCGTCGACGAAGTGGGAGATGTGCACGGTTGGCTCCTGCGAGGGGGGTTGGCCGACCGGGACACCGGCCGGACCGGGTGCAGGTGCTCCTGCACCCGGTGGGCGCTGCCGGTGATCAGGTGTCGTGGACGATGACGCCGCGGATGATCTTGCCGTCCTCCAGGTCCTGGTAGCCCTGGTTGACCTCGTCGAGGGTGTAGCGGCGGGTGATCAGCTCGTCGAGCTTGAGCTGCCCGTCGCGGTAGAGCCGGAGCAGCCGGGGGATGTCGTAGAGGGGGTTGCACATCCCGAAGACGTGCCCCTGGATCCGGCGCTGGTAGCCGACGACGGCGCCGTTGGCGGTCAGCTGGATGTGGGTGTCGGTGCTCCGGCCGACCGAGGTGACGGTCACCTGGCCGCCCTTGCCGACGATGGCGGTGGCCTGGGACACGACCTCGGGCGTGAGGACGCCGACGGTGCAGATCGCGTGGTCGGCGAGCTGCCCCCAGGTCATGTCGTCGACGGCCTGCTGGGCGGCCTCGGCCGTCGGGAACACGTGGGTGGCACCGAACTGCATCGCCATCTCGCGCTTGAACGGCGCCGGGTCGACCACCACCACGTTCTTGGCGCCGGCGTAGGCCGCGCCCTGCACGGCGTTCGAGCCGACACCTCCCGCGCCGAAGATCACCACCGTGTCTCCGGGGGCGACCTTCGCCGCGTACACCGAGGTGCCCCAGCCGGTGGGGACGCCGCAGCCGACGAGCGCCGCCACGTCGAGCGGGATGTCGTCGAGGATCTTCACGCAGGACGCCTGGGAGACCACCGCCCGCTCGGCGAACGTGCCCAGCATGCAGAAGCCGCCGAGGTCCGTGCCGTCGTCGTCGTGGAAACGGAACGTGCCGTCGGCGAGCATGCCGGTGGCCATCTGCGCGCCCTGGTCGCACAGGTTCTGCCGGCCGGTCGAGCAGTACCGGCAGGTGCCGCAGGCCGGGATGAACGAGCAGACGACGTGGTCGCCGGGGACGACGCGGGTGACGCCCTCGCCGATGGCCTCCACCACGCCGGCGCCCTCGTGCCCGCCCACCATCGGGAGCCGGCCGACGCTGTCGCCGCTGCGCAGGTGCTCGTCGGAGTGGCACATGCCGGAGTAGGCGAACTTGATCCGCACCTCACCCGGACCGGGTTCGTCCAGTTCCAGCGTGGTGACCTCCCAGGGCTTCCCGGCCTCCCGGATCACCGCGGCCCGTGTCCTCATGCGCACCTCCAGGTCGGTGTGACCCACGTCATCGTGTGGTCACGCGGCGGACGCTAGGGACGGGCGGGGGCGCCGTCCACGCGACAAATGACGGTGTGGACCGCTGGCGCGCTGGACGCGTCGCCCGGGCTGGCCAGTCTGACCTGCGCGTTCGTCGGGCGCGGCCGGTGGGTGGCGGGGCAGATCGGTGTGCGAATATTTTTCGACGGTTCGCATGCCGCACACATCGGGTCGCCGGACCGTGCCTGGCGGCCCCCGGGTGTGCCCCCGGAACCGGCCCGCACGACCGGTTGCGGCAGGTCCGCCGGTGGCTACACTCCGGCGACCTGACCGCCGACCATCGGGCTGACTGTGACCGACGCTGAGGACGACGCCCCGCCGGGTGGCGTGACCGGCGGCCCGCCCGAGCGCGGTGACCACTTCGCCAAGACCCTCGCCCGCGGCCTCGAGGTCATCAGGGCGTTCTCCGCCGACCAGCCCCAGCCCACGCTCAGTGAGATCGCCCGGACCACCGGGCTGAGCCGGGCGGCGGCGCGCCGCTTCCTGCTCACCCTCGTCGACCTGGACTACGTCGGGGTGGTCGATCGCCGGTTCCACCTGCGGCCCACCGTGCTCGAGCTGGGCTACACCTACCTGTCGGTGCTGGGCGTGCCCCAGGTGGCCACCCCGCACCTGGTGGCGCTCACCGAGCGGCTCGACGAGTCGACCAGCCTGGGGGTGCTCGACGGCGACGACGTGGTCTACGTGGCCCGGATCGGCAGCCGACGGGTGTTCGTCAACGGCGCCACCGTCGGGATGCGCGGCGCGGCCTGGCTGAGCTCGCACGGGCGGGTGCTGCTGGCCGCGCTCCCCGCCGCCGAGCTCGACGCCCACCTCGAGCGGGTGCAGCTGGAGCGCCGCACGGCGCACACCGTCCGCGACACCGGTGAACTGCGCCGGCGGCTCGCGCAGGTGCGGGCGCAGGGCTGGTCCCTCGTGGAGGAGGAGCTCGAGGAGGGCGTCACCTCCCTCGCCGCGCCGGTGCACGGGCCCGACGGGACGGTCGTCGCCTCGGCGAACATCGCCAGCCACGCGCACCGGCTCGGTGCCGGCCCGCAGCGGGAGGCCGCGCTGGAGGCCCTGCAGGAGACGGTCGCGGCGATCGAGCGCGACCTCGCCCGGATGGGCGGCGGAGTGCAGCGCATCCCGCGCTGAACGCCGCCCGGGCGCCCGGGCCCGGTCCCGACCGGGTGGGTCGCCGGGCGCCGGCCGGGTGGCGCCGGCCGGGTGGTGCTGGCCGCATGGCGCCGGCCGGGTGGTGCTGGACGGATGACGTAGCCGGATCGGGCCGCCGGGCCCGGGACGGCGGGGCGGGCGCACGGTTGCATCGCCAGCGACCGAGACGCCGGTCACCCCGGCCGGCGTGGCGGCGCCCACCGCACCCCGCGTCCAGAGGAGCACGTCCCCGTGGCCTCACCCGTCCGCACGCCGTCCGCCTCGACCGAGGTCCTGGAGCCGGGCCGCATCGGCGCGTGGACCGGGCCGCTGCCCTCGCCGACCCCGACCGGCGCACCTGTCGCCGGTCCCGGCACGGGCTGACCGGCCGGTGGCGAAGCCCGGCGGGGTGACTCCCCGTCCTGTCGCGACCGTCGACCTGGGACGCTCTGGGCGTACGGCCGCACCGGTGCGGCCCGACCCGAGCTGGGGGTGGGTGGCGATGGGCGCACGCACGGCGGCGCAGGAGCAGACGGCGCAGGACCTGCTGGTCGCCCTGGTCGAGGTGTCCGCCGACGGGCTCGGCGTGCTGGACCCGGACGGCCGGCTGGTGCGGGTCAACCGCGCGGGCCGCGCGATCCTGGGGCTGGCCGAGGGTGACCTGCCCCCGGACTTCGTCCCGTTCGGCACCTCGGCGGCCGGTCTCGGGGTGCCCGACGGCAGCGGCGCGCTGCTCACGGTCACCACCGCGGACGGCCGCCGACGCACCCTGGAGTACCGGCTGGCGACGCTGCCCGACGGGCACGCCGCCGTCTGGTTCAGCGACGTCACCGACGAGCTGCGCCAGCAGGATCGGCTGACCGCGATCACCCGCGCCGCCGCCCGGGTGGCCGGCGTCCGCTCGCTGCGGACCACGCTGGACGCGGTGGCCCGGGAGGTGGTGCGGACCGCGCAGCTGGGCGCCGTGCAGATCTTCGCCCTGGACGACCCGCGGGCCGAGGTGCGGGTGCTGGGCATGGCGGGTTTCGGCGACGCCGCCGACTTCACCGAGCGGTTGTCGGCGGTCCGCCGGCTGGGGGCCCACGTCCGCTTCATGGACGCCTTCGCGACCGGTCGGCCGGTGGTGGTCGGGCACCGGAAGGCGGCGATCCTGGCCGACCCCCGCTGGGCGCCGCTGCACGCGGTGATGGCAACCCCCGACTGGGACAGCTTCGCCTCCGTGCCGCTGGTGGTCGGGGGGCGCACCGTCGGGGTGATGAACGCCTACTACAAGCCGGGGGAGGACCCCAGCGCCAGCTCGCTGGCCTTCCTCGAGGCGATGGCGGACCAGGCCGCGGTCGCCATCCACATCGCCACGCTGCTGGCCCACACCCGGTCGGAGGCGGAGTCCGACGAGCGCCGTCGGCTGGCCCGCGACCTGCACGACTCGGTGGTCCAGCAGCTGTTCTCCATGCGGCTGCAGGCCGGTGCGCTGCGAGCGCAGCTGGACGCCGGGGATGCCGGCCCGGCCGGGGTGCGGGCCGCCGCCGGCGAGCTGGCCGAGCTGGCGCAGAGCGCCCTGGCCGACCTGCGCGGGCTCGTCTTCGAGCTGCGGCCGCTGGAGCTCGCCGACCGGGGCCTGGTCGAGGCGGTGCGCGCGCACGCGGACAGCGTCGAGGTGCGCACCGGCCTGGTGGTCGAGGTGCTGGCCGAGGGCGACGTCGAGCCCGCCTGGGAGCTCACGGTGCAGGAGGACGTCTACCGGGTGGTGCAGGAGGCGCTGCACAACGTGGTCAAGCACGCCCGCGCCCGCACGGTGGAGGTCCGCTTCGCCCTCGACGCGGAGCAGCACAGCCTGGTGGTGACCGTGCAGGACGACGGGTGCGGCGCCGGGGAGGCCCCGGCGGGCCCCACGCTCGGCCTGGTCTCGATGCGTGAGCGCGCCGAGCGGTGGGGTGGGCGGTGCACCGCCGGACCGCGCGACGGCGGCGGGTGGCAGGTGCGGCTGACGCTGCCGCTGATCGAGCAACGACCGGAGCGGACACAGGGAGGGCTGGACCGGTGAGCGAGCAGGAGCAGGGTGCGCAGGAGGCCGGCGCCCAGGAGGGCGGTGCGCAGGAGACCGGGGTGATCCGGCTGATGGTCGTCGACGACCACGCCGTCGTCCGCCGCGGCATCCTCGCCTACGTCGACGCCGTCCCCGCCCTGGAGGTGATCGCCGAGGCCGGCGACGGGCAGGACGCGCTGGCCCAGCTGACCCAGCGGAAGACCACCGGGGACCCGCTGCCGGACGTCGTCCTGATGGACCTGCAGATGCCGCGGATGGGTGGCATCGAGGCCACCGAGGCGATCGCGCGGGTGCACCCGGGCGTGGCGGTGGTGGTGCTGACCAGCTTCGGTGAGGTGGAGCGGGTGCACGCGGCCCTCGCCGCCGGCGCCTCCGGGTACGTGCTCAAGGACGCCGAGCCGGCCGAGGTGGTCGCCGCGGTGCGGGCCGCGGCCGCCGGCGAGGTGCACCTGGACTCAGCGGTGGCCCGCCAGCTGACCCGGCGGATGTCCGGGCCGCAGGTGGGGCTGGCCGCGCTGACCGCGCGCGAGCGGGAGATCCTGGTGCTCGTCGCGCAGGGGCACTCGAACCGGGAGATCGCCGACCGGCTGGTGATCAGCGAGCGCACCGCACGCACCCACGTGAGCAACGTGCTCTCCAAGCTCCAGCTGACCTCCCGCACCCAGGCCGCGCTGCTGGCCATCCGCGACGGCCTCATCCCGCCGCCCAGCTGACCCCGCCGGGTGGCTGCGACGGATGACGTAGCCGGCACCCGCCCCGCCGCCCGGTCACGAGCTGACCGCCGACGGGTACCGCTGGACGTCCCGCGGGCTAGCGTGGCGGTGTCACCGGTCACTCCCGACGGCGGCACCCCGAACCGAGGAGAACGCGCACCCGATGCCCGACGACCAGTCCGTGCCGGCGATGCCGACCCGTACCTCTCCGACGGTGGGTGGCCAGCTGTGGTGAGCCGGCACGTGATCGTCACCGACACCCCGCGCCCCGATGCCGACGCCGTCGCGGTGCTCGGCAAGGCCGGGGTGGCCACCGCGCACGAGGCGATGGGCCGCCGCGGGCTCACCCACCCGGTGCTGCGCCCGATCTACCCCGGCGCCCGGATCGCCGGCCGCGCCGTCACGGTGCTCAGCCAGCCCGGCGACAACCTGATGATCCACGCCAGCATCGAGCAGTGCGGCCCCGGTGACGTGCTCGTGGTGACCACCACCTCGCCGTCCACCGACGGCATGTTCGGCGAGCTGTTCGCCACCCAGCTGGCCACCCGCGGGGTGCTCGGCCTGGTGATCGACGCCGGCGTCCGCGACGTCGCCGACCTGACCGCGATGGGCTTCCCGGTGTGGTCCCGCGCGGTCTCCGCGCAGGGCACGGTCAAGGCCACCCCCGGCTCGGTGAACGTGCCGGTCGTGGCCGCCGGCGCCCTGGTGCACCCCGGTGACGTGATCGTCGCCGACGACGACGGCGTGCTCGTCGTCCCCCGCGCCGACGCGGCCGCGGTGGCCGAGGCGGCCACCGCGCGGGATGCCAACGAGCAGGCCAAGCGCGAGCAGTTCCAGGACGGCGTGCTCGGCCTGGACGTGTACGGCATGCGCGAGAAGCTGGCCGCCCTCGGGGTCACCTACGTCTCGGCCACCGAGCACGCGAGCGAGCAGGGGGGCCGGTCGTGAGCACCTTCGTCCTCGTCCACGGCGCCTGGCACGGCGGTTGGGCCTGGGACCGGGTGGCGCCGCTGCTGCGGGCCGCCGGCCACGAGGTGCACGCGCCCACGCTCACCGGCCTGTCCGAGCGGGCGCACCTGCTGTCCCCGCAGGTCGGCCTGGACACCCACACCGAGGACGTCGTCCGGCTGATCGAGGTGCTCGACCTGCGCGACGTCGTGCTGGTCGGCCACAGCTACGCCGGGCACGTGATCAGCATGGTCGCCGACCGGGTGCCCGAGCGGATCCGCCGGCGGGTCTTCCTGGACGCCTTCGTCGGCGACGACGGTGAGACCGCCGTGTCGCTGCAGCCGGAGACGGTGGCCCACCACTGGGCGGAGTCCGCCGCCGAGCAGGGCTTCGGCTGGCTGGTGCCGGTGCGCAAGCTGTCGGTCCTCGGCGTGACCGAGCAGGCCGACATCGACTGGCTGACCCCGCGGCTGACCGCCCACCCGTGGAAGACCTACACCGACCCGCTGCGGCTCTCCGGTGCCGCCGACGGGGTGCCGGCGGCGTTCATCGAGTGCGTCAGCTGGATGCGGGTGTTCCAGTCCCAGGCCGACCGGGCGCGCGAGCGCGGCTGGCCGGTGCACGAGCTGGAGACCGGGCACGAGGCGATGGTCACCGCGCCGAAGGCGCTGGCCGACGTGCTGCACGAGCTGGCCTGAGCGGGGAGGAGACCTGCGATGGAGTTCCTGGTCCGGTCGGAGAACCGACTGCCCGCCGACTTCCCGCCCGAGCGTCGGGCGGAGCTGCGCGCCGGCGAGCGGGCGCGCGCGGTCGAGCTGCGCGCGGCGGGCGTGCTCAAGCGGCTGTGGCGGGTGCCCGGCCGCAACGCCACCGTCGGCCTGTACGAGGCGGCCGACCCCGCCGAGCTGCACGACGCGCTGATGTCGCTGCCGATGGCCCCCTGGCTGGACGTGCACGTCGAGGCGTTGGCCACCCACCCCCAGGAACGCGCGTGACCGCCCCCGGCAGCGCGGACCCGGGCACCAACCAGCGTGGCACTTCCGAGCACAGCGGGACGGGCGAGGAGACCCTCATGACCACCGACCAGACCAGCGCGGCACCGCGGCCGGCGATCGACGTGCCGGGCACGCCGATCTTCGACGGCGCCACCAGCCGGCGCGGGTTCAAGATGAACAAGCTGTTCATGAGCCTGCGCACCGAGGAGGCCCGGAACCGGTTCCTGGCCGACGAGCCCGCCTACTGCGCGGAGTTCGGGTTGACCCCCGAGCAGACGAGTGCGGTCACCGCGCGCGACTGGCAGGCGATGATCGACCTCGGCGGCAGCATCTTCTACGTGTACAAGCTCGCCATGATGGACGGGCGTTCCATGCAGTACCTCGGCGGTGTGTTCACCGGCATGACCGAGGACGAGTTCAAGGCGGCGCTCGCCGCGGGAGGGCGGTCCTGATGGCCGAGGTGATCTGGGGGCTGGCGACCTCGCACGTGCCGTCCATCGGCGCGGCGATGGACCGGGCCAAGACCCAGGAGGACAACTGGAAGCCGCTGTTCGACGGCTACCAGCCGGCCCGTGACTGGCTGGCCGAGCACAAGCCCGACGTCGCGATCGTGATCTACAACGACCACGCCAACGGCATCGACCTGGACATCGTGCCGACCTTCGGCATCGGCACCGCCGACAACTTCCCGGTCGCCGACGAGGGCTTCGGCCAGCGCCCGGTGCCCGAGGTGCTCGGCCACCCCGAGTTCTCCTTCCACCTGCTGGAGAAGCTGGTCGACGAGGGCTTCGACATGACCGTCTTCCAGGAGCTCGAGGTCGACCACGGCCTGACCGTGCCGCTGTCGGTGTGGACCCCGGACCCGGGGGAGGCGTGGCCGTGCCCGGTCGTGCCGCTGCTGGTCAACGTCATCCAGTACCCGCAGCCGACCGCCGCCCGCTGCCACGCGCTGGGCAAGGCGCTGGGCCGGGCGATCCGCAGCTTCCCCGAGGACATCACGGTCGGCGTGCTCGGCACCGGCGGCATGTCCCACCAGCTGGCCGGCGAGCGGGCGGGGTTCATCAACTCCGACTTCGACCGCCAGTTCCTGGCGGAGATCGAGACCGACCCGGAGAAGCTGGCCGCGCTGTCGCGCGAGGACTACGTGCGGCTCGCCGGCTCCGAGGGCATCGAGATGATCATGTGGCTGATCATGCGCGGCGCGCTGGACGACGACGTCACCCGGGTGCACGACACCTACTTCGTGGCCGCGTCGAACACCGCGGCGGCGCTGGCGCTGTTCGAGAACAAGGTGCTCCAGACCGCCTGACCTCCTCGACGGCCGGTCGCACGGCCACGACACCGAGCCCGGTCCCGCCTCGGCGGGGCCGGGCTCCGTCGTGTGCTGGCCCGCTCGTGTGCCGGGCCGGTGGTGCGGTGGCGGCCCGACGTGCCGGATCTCCGGTGTGGGCACAGCGACACGCCGCGGGCACGCGGAGTCACCTGAGATCGGTCGCCGGCCATCTGTTGACTTCGCCCGAAGTGATGAGCTTCACTTCGTCGGCGCGGTACCGGAAAGTTCCGAAAGCCGCCGGGGATCCACCGGAAGCACAGTCGCTGCGCGATCATCCCGAGGAGAACAACGCACATGAGACAACGACGTCTGGTCGGCGGAGCAGCGATGCTCGGCCTGGTGGCAGGGGCCGGCGTGGTCGCCGCGCCCGCGGCCACCGCCGCACCGACCACGGTGCACACCACCGGCTTCGAGACCGGCACCGATGGCTGGTTCGGCCGCGGTGATGCCCAGGTGGCGGTCAGCACCGACGAGGCCCGCACGGGCGCGGCCAGCCTCGCGGTCACCGGCCGCAGCCAGAACTGGCACGGGGCCGGCCTCGATGCCCAGCCGGTCATGCCGGCCGGGCGCTACACGATCGAGGGCTGGGTCAAGCTGCCCGCCGGCTCCGGCAGCGACCAGGTCACGCTGAGCGTGGCGCGGACCCCGGCCGGCGGCAGCACCGCCTACGACTCCGTGGCCTTCCAGGTCGCGGTCTCCGACGGCGGGTGGACCAGGATCGGCGGCAGCTACGAGTTCGCCGGCGGCGTCAGCCAGCTGGAGCCGTACTTCGAGAGCCCCGACGCCACCCAGGACTTCTTCCTCGACGACATCGCGATCGTCGGCGAGGCGGCCGCGCCGCAGGAGCCGGGCACCGTGGCCCCGCTGGCCACCGACTTCGAGGACGGGCTGCAGGGCTGGGGCCCGCGCGGTGACGCCCGGGTCGAGCGCACCACCGCCGACGCGCACAGCGGTTCGGCCAGCCTGCTGACCACCAACCGGCTGCAGAACTGGCAGGGCCCGGTCATCGACGTCACCGGCAACCTGGCCGTCGGCCAGACCGTGCAGGTGACCCTCTGGGCCAAGCTGGCGCCCGGTCAGGGGTCGGCGTCGCTGCTGGCCTCGATCCAGCGCAACCGCGGCACCCAGACGAACTACGAGAACATCGGTGGCGCCAGCGCGGTCGTCACCGACTCCGCCTGGACGCAGCTGCGCGGCACCTACACCCTGGGCGCGCCGATCGACACGGCGCAGCTGTACGTCGAGGGCGACGCGAACAAGGACTTCCTGATCGACGACGTGACCGTCGCGCCGTTCGCCGAGACCCCCATCCAGGACGTCCCGGCGCTGCAGGAGGTGCTCGGCGCCCAGGGCTTCGAGCACGTCGGCGTGGCGATCGACTCGCGGGAGACCGTCGGCCGGGCCGCCCAGCTGGTGACCAAGCACTACAGCGCCTTCACCCCGGAGAACGACGGCAAGCCCGAGGTCGTCCAGCCCACCGAGGGGACGTTCGACTTCACCAACCTCGACCGGTTGCTGGACTTCGCCGACGCCACCGGCACCGACGTCTACGGCCACGTGCTGGCCTGGCACTCGCAGACCCCGGCCTGGTTCTTCACCGACGGCGCCCGCGACCTGACCGACAGCCCGGCCGACCAGGCGATCCTGCGAGCCCGGCTGGAGGCGCACATCAAGGGGATCGCCGACCACCTCGCCGCCCGGTACCCGAACGGCGACTCGCCCGTCTGGGCCTGGGACGTGGTCAACGAGGTCATCGCCGACGGGGACAACGCCAATCCGCACGACATGCGGGACAGCCGCTGGTTCCAGGTGCTCGGCGAGCAGTTCGTCGACGAGGCGTTCCGGCTCGCGGACCGGTACTTCCCGGGCGCCGAGCTGTTCATCAACGACTACAACACCGAGATGCCGGAGAAGCGGGCCGACTACCTCGAGCTGGTCGGCAGCCTCATCCAGCGCGGGGTCCCGATCGACGGCGTCGGCCACCAGGTGCACGTCGACTTCGCCCGGCCGGTGCAGTGGGTCGGCGACTCGCTCGCCGGCGTGGAGCGGCTCAGCGCCGAGACCGGCCGTCCGCTGCTGCAGGCGATCACCGAGCTCGACGTGAGCAACTCCAAGGAGAACAACGGCGCCGACGTCAGCAACGGCACGGTGCCGCAGCACTCGCCGGCCTACGCCGACGACGTTGATGCGGCCGCCGAGCTGGGCTACTACTGGCGTGACCTGTTCTCGGTGTTCCGCGACCACTCGGACTCCATCGAGTCGGTGACCGTGTGGGGGATCAGCAACGCCCGCACCTGGCTCCGCACGTGGCCGGCCGCCCGCCCCTGGGAGCAGCCGACCCCGTTCGACGACGACCTGCAGGTCACCCCGGCCTACTGGGGCATCGTCGACCCGAGCCGGCTGCCGGCCCGCCCGGCGGACGTCTCGCCGCCGCGGATCGCCGCCAAGGACCCGGTGCTGGCCACCTCCACCAGCGTCGACGGTGCACCGGTGACCTACGCCCCGCCGGTCACCGGCGACACCCGCGACGGTGCGCTCGTGCCCACCTGTGACACGCCGTCGGGCGCGCAGTTCCCGATCGGCACCACGACGGTCACCTGCACCGCGACCGACCGGGCGGGCAACACCGCCACGCCGGGACGGTTCGACGTGGTGGTCACCCCGCCGGCGACCACCACGCGGCTCTACCAGCAGATCAACAACGGGCCGGTCGTGCGGGCGAACGTCAAGCAGACCGTCCAGCTGGTCGTGCAGTTCGGCAACCAGGGCAAGGGGGTGCTGGTGGGCGAGAGCTTCCAGTACTCCTGCACCCAGACGGCCGGGGCACCGATGACGCTGCAGCTGGCCCCCGGGTCGGCCCAGCAGGTCGGCAACCGCGACTACCCGGCCGGTCAGAACGCCAACTTCACCCTGCGCGGCAACCCCACGCAGGTCGGGACGGCATCGTTCGACTGCACCCTGTCGATGACCGACTCCTTCGGTGCGCCGGTGACCGCGACCACCTCGGTCACCGTCGACGTCCGGAAGTGATCTCCCGGGCCTGAGTGCCCACCGCACGCAGCCGGCCCCCGTCCACCGTCAGGTGGGCGGGGGCCGGTCGCGTGCGCCGGTGCGTGCGCCGGTGCGCTCAGCGGGGGATGCGGGTCACCGGACCTGGCCCTCGAACAGGCAGGTCACCCCGGCGACGTGGGTACGGCTGTCAGCCACGTGCGCCCGCAGCTCGGCCAGGACGTCGGGTTGCCCGTGCGGGACGGCGGCCAGCACGGGGCGACGGGGGCGCAGGGCGGCGTGCCGGAAGACCGATCGGGTCAGCTCGGTCCGCAGCTGCCGGGGTACCGCCTGGGCCAGCCAGAACTCCAACCGCACCCGGGCGTCGTCCTCGCGCACCTCCACGTGGCCGACCGGCCGGCCGCTGTCGGCCAGCGCGGTCACGCCGTGGTCGTCGTGCTCGAACCGGAACGTGGTCTCTGGGTCGGTCATGGTCCCCCCTCGCGGTCGCGGTGGTCGCTCGCTCCAGGGTCCACCGGCGAGGCGGACGACGGCGAGGGACGAAGGACCCGGTCCGCCCGGTCCGCGCGGGTGGTCGGGACCTTGGGCCCGTGCTCCGGGCGGTCCGGAGCCTCTAGCGTGGTGGGCCGGATCGCCCGGAGACGCCGGTGCGGGAGAGGCAGGCTGGTGACCACGGACGCGGCGACCACCCCGGTGCGGGTGTTCCTGCTCGACGACCACGAGATCGTCCGGCGCGGCGTCGCCGACGTGCTGGAGACCGACCCCGGGATCACCGTCGTGGGCGAGGCGAAGAACGCCGCCGAGGCGCTCGCCCGGGTGCCGGCGCTCCGCCCGGACGTCGCGGTGCTCGACGTGCGGCTGCCGGACGGCGACGGGGTCAGCGTCTGCCGCGAGCTCCGCTCCAAGATGCCCGAGCTCAAGGTCATCATGCTGACCAGCTACAGCGACGACGAGGCGCTCTTCGAGGCGATCATGGCCGGCGCGTCGGGCTACCTGCTCAAGCAGATCCTCGGCCAGGACCTGGTCTCCGGGGTGCGCACGGTGGCCGCGGGCGGCTCGCTGCTCGACCCCGCCGCCGCGGCGGCCGTGATGGAGCGCATGCGCCGCGCCGCCGAGCCGGCCGGGCCGCTGGCGAAGCTCAGCGACCAGGAGCGCACCGTGCTCGAGCTCATCGGCGAGGGGCTGACCAACCGGCAGATCGGCGAGCGGATGTTCCTGGCCGAGAAGACGGTGAAGAACTACGTCTCGCACCTGCTGGCGAAGCTGGGCCTGGAGCGGCGCACCCAGGCGGCGATCCTCGCCACCGAGCTGCGCGGCACCCCCGGGCCGGCGAAGCAG
Organism: Modestobacter sp. SYSU DS0904; assembly: GCF_054051115.1. Lineage (NCBI taxonomy): Bacteria > Bacillati > Actinomycetota > Actinomycetes > Geodermatophilales > Geodermatophilaceae > Modestobacter > Modestobacter sp. SYSU DS0904. Next base: position 244,702 of record NZ_JBJHAQ010000002.1, read on the forward strand.
CGCTGACCGACGCCCCCGTCCGGCGCCGATCAGGTGGTGGCGGTGGGGGCGCCGGCCAGGGGGGCGGTGGTCAGGGGGGCGGTGGTCAGGGGGCGGTGGCGGCGGGGACCGGGGTGCCCAGCGTGATGCGCCGGCCGCGCAGCAGGGTCATGCCGATCGCCACGTAGCAGGGCTCGTCGGCCGGCGCCCACGCGCGGGCCCCGGTCGCGTCGAGCGCCGCGACCTCCGCCGGATCGGTGATCAACCGGGAGGCGCCGACCACGGTCACGTTCCACCCGGTGCGGTCGACCCGGTCGTGCTCGTCGACCTCGAAGGCCACGACCGCGCCCCGGCTGGCGGCGGCCACCTTGCTCCCGCGCCTGGTCGGGATGACGATCTCCGCGCCCACGACGGCGAAGGAGACCGGCTGGATCGCCGGCAGCGCGCCCTCGGTGTAGGCGATCCGCCCGATGGCGGCGGTGGTCAGCAGCCGCCGGCACTCCGTGTCGGTGAGCACCTCGAGGACACGGTCGGTCACCTGGGTGGTCACCTGGGTGGTCACGGGTTCCTCCTGCGCACGGGACGGTCGATCGTGCCGCGCACGATCGTCTGCCACCAACTGTGCGCGCCCGCGCGGCGCGGCACCCGGGGTCCTAGGTCCCGACCTCGGCTCCCCTGGTCCGGTCGTTCGGGACGCCGGCGGGGGTCAGCCGTGGCCGGGGACCGGCAGGGGCGCGCACCAGCGCAGCCGGGTGCCGCCCTCCGGCAGCGGCTCCACGGCGCTCTCCCCGCCCCACCGGTGGGCCCGCTCCCGCAGGTTGCGCAGGCCGCTGCGCGCCACGGTGGGCCCGATGCCCCGCCCGTCGTCGACCACCTCGAGCACCACCTCGTCGGCGACGTCGAGGGTCACGGTCACGTGCCGGGCGCCGGAGTGCCGGGCGGCGTTGCTCACGCCCTCCCGCACCACGGCCTCGACGTCGGCCGCCAGCTCGCCGGTGACCAGGTTGTCGACCGCGCCGGACATCCGGACCGTGGGGTGCAGTCCGTCGTCGGTGCTCTCGGTGACGATGTCGAGCACCCGCCGGCGGAGGCTGTCGGCGTGGTCGGCGCCGTCGGTGGTGTGCAGGTCGAAGATCGTCGTGCGGATGTCCCGGACCGTCTCGTCGAGCTGGTCGATCACCCCGCGCAGGCGCTGCTGCACGGCGGCGTCCCGGACCCGGCCGGTGGCCGCCTGCAGGCTGAGCCCGGCGGCGAACAGCCGCTGGATCACGTGGTCGTGCAGGTCCCGGGCGATCCGGTCACGGTCCTCGTAGACGTCGAGCTGGCGGGCCACCTGCTGGCGGACCGCCATGTCCAGGGCGAGGGCGACCTGGTCGGCGAAGGAGCTGATCAGCGGGCCCAGCGTCGGGTCGAACGGGTCACGGCCGCCGCGGCGGCAGGCGATGACCACCGCCGTCTGGCTGTCCGCCCCGCGCAGCGGGACGGCGATGACCGGCCCCCACGACGGCTGGGCGGCCGGGTCGGCGGGATCGAGCCCCGAGACGTCGAGGGTGATCACGCCGTCGGCCTCCGCGACCGCCGCCAGGACCGGGCTGTCGGCCAGCCCGAGCGTGGTGCCGGCGAGCTCCTGGACCCCCTCCCCGCACTGGGCCTGCACCTCGAAGCGGTCGGCCGCGTCGCCGGCGCGGACCAGCCACGCGGCGTCGGCGTCGGTGAGCTCGGCGACCCGGTCGACCACCAGCTGGAACGACGCCTCGGGGGAGAGGCCGCCCAGCAGCGCGGCACGGACGTCGGCCACCGCGGTCAGCCAGCGCCGGCGGACCTCGCCCTCGGCGTAGAGCCGCGCGTTGTCGATCGCGATCCCGGCCGCACCGGCGAGCGCGGTGAGCACCGCCTCGTCCTCGGCGGTGAAGGCGCCCCCGCGCTTCTCGGTCATGTAGAGGTTGCCGAACACCTCACCCCGCACCAGCACCGGGACGCCGAGGAAGCTGCGCATCGGCGGGTGGTGCGGCGGCATGCCCACCGAGGCGGGGTGGGTGCCCAGGTCGGTGATGCGCAGCGGGTGCGGGTCGGTGATCAGCTGCCCGAGCACGCCCTTGCCCTCGGGGAGGTGGCCCATCCGGGCGGCCAGTTCCTCGTCGATGCCGACGGTGATGAACGCGCCGAGCCCGCCGCCGGGCCGCAGCACCCCCAGCGCCCCGTAGCGCGCGTCGACCAGCCCGGTGGCCGCCTCGACGATCTGCCGGAGGGTGGCGTCGAGGTCCAGGCCGCTGGAGACGCTGAGGAAGGCGTCGAGCAGGTCCTGCACGCGCTCCTGCGAGCGGGCGACCGCGGCGAGCCGCTCCTGCACCTCGCCGAGCAGCTCGGTCAGCCGCATGCCGGCCAGTGGCGAGGGCGCGGCCGGTGCGGGGCCGTCGGGGCCGCTACGAGGTGCACGACTGCTCATCACGCCCAGATTGGCACTGCACCGGCGGGGACGGAAGGCCGGGGTGCGGTCGCGGCGCGCAGCCGGCGGCCGGAGAGGACGGCGCGCGGAGCATCACGTAGCAGTGCCGGTCGGCGGGGAACCACGGGCGGAGCCCCCAGTGGTCCAGCCGGGCGACCTGGTCCGGGTCCTGGACCAGGCGGGAGGGGCCGACCACGGTCACGTCCCAGCCGGTGCGCCCCGGCACGTCGACGTCGTCGACCTCCAGGGCGAGCACGGCGGCGCGGGCGGCCTCGGCCAACGGGCGGCCGGTGCTCACCGGCACGATCAGCTCCTGCCCGGAGAGCTGGTAGCTGACCGGCTGCAGCACCGGCAGCGCGCCGCTGGTGAACGCGATGCGGCCCACGTCCCGGGTGCTCAGCAGCCGCAGGCACTCGGGTGCCCGGAGCACCTGCAGCTCCCGGTCGGAGCCGGGGTCGCGGTCGGTGGCGGACACGGCGCGCACCCGGCCCGGTCAGCCGTCGCCGCGGACGGCGACGGCCGTGAGCTCGGCGGCGATCTCACCGGCCCAGGCCCGGACGGCCGGCCAGTCCCGGGAGTCGCCGACCGGCGCCCGCATCGCGGTGACCAGCGCCCGCTCGGCCAGCCCCAGCCGGGTGGGATCGAGCCGGCCCGGGAACACCCGGTGCTCGCGGGCGGTCAGCGAGCGCAGCAGCGGCGCGGCGTCGTGCGGGTCGTCCGGCGGGAACGGTGGCGCCCCGATCGGCCCGCTGCTGAACAGCCACACCGGACGGCCGCGGAGGGCGGCCGCATGGCGGGCGGCGTAGTCGCGGGCGGGCGCCAGCCACCGGCCGGCGTACACCGCGCTGCCGAGCACCACCGCGTCCGCCTCGGCCGGGTCGCCGGCGCGCTCCACCGGCAGGGTGCGCACCACGAGGGCGGGAGCCGCGGCCTGCAGCGCGCGGGCCAGCTCCTCGGCGATCTCCACCGTCGCCCCGTGCCGGCTGGCGACGGCGACGAGCACCCGGACCGGGCCGGGTCCGTCCGCGCCGGGTCCGTCCGCGCTGTGGGGCGGGGCTGCTGCGCGAGGGGCCTGCGTCGACATCGTCGTCTCCGTCCGTCGGTTGCCCCCAGCCTCGGCCGGCACCCCGGGGAGCCGCACGGGCCGGCCGTCCCCGGGGGCAGGGGCGAAGGGCCCGGACCGCCCGGGCGGGGGACGGCCGGGTCCTTCGCCCCCTCCCGGGTGCGCGGCGCGGGCGGCAGGCTGGGCGCACCGGCCCGGGGACCGCCCCGGGCACGCCCGGCAGGACGACCCGTTGCCGCAGCCACCCGGCGTCGTGCTGACGCTCAACGTGGGGTCGTCGTCGCTGAAGGCGGCGGTCCGCGACCCGCGGGTGCGGGTGCGGGTGCGGTTGCACGTGCAGGACCTGCACGACACCGGCGGCGACCTGGCGGTCGTGGACCCCGACGACCGGCGGACCCGCACGCACCTGCCCGACGGGTGGGCGGCCGCGCTGCCCGCGGTGGCCGACGCGCTCACCACCCGCGGGCTGGACCCTGGCGTGGTGGTGCACCGGATCGTGCTGGGCAGCCAGCTGCTGCCCGGGCCGCGCCGGGCCGACGACGCGCTGCTGGCCCGGCTGCACGCCGAGGAGCGCCGGGCCCCGCTGCACCTGCCGCGGCAGCTGGCCGTGGTGGAGGAGGCGCGCCGGGTGTGGCCGCGGGCGGTGGTGGTGCTCTGCCCGGACGGCGGGTTCCACGCCGACCTGCCCGACGAGGCGGTGGCGCTGCCGCTGCCGGCCGCCGACCGCGCGGCCGGGTTGCGCCGGTGGGGCTACCACGGGCTGGCCGTGCAGAGCGTGGTGCGGACGGTGCCCGACCTGGGCGACGCCGTCGTCGCCCACCTGGGCAGCGGGTGCAGCGTCACCGCGGTCGCCGGTGGCCGCTCCCGGCACACGACGATGGCGCTGAGCCCGGCCGGTGGCGTGCCGTCGATGACCCGCAGCGGCGACCTCGACCCCGAGGTGGTGCTCCAGCTCGTCGACGCCCGCGGTGGCGACGTCGCCGCGGTGCGGGCGCTGCTCAACCAGCAGGCCGGGGTGCGCGGCCTCGCCGGCGGGCGCAGCGACGTCCGCGAGCTGCTCGCCGACGGCGACCCCGCGGCCGACCTGGCGCTCCGGGTGTGGGTGCGGGAGGTGGCGATGGCGGTCGCCGGGGCCGTGACGACGCTGACCGACTGGCGGACGCTGGTGTTCACCGGCGGCATCGGCACCGGGTCGGCGGAGGTGCGCGAGCGGGTCTGTGCCCGGCTGCTGGCGCTGCGCCCGGACGTCGCGGGCGCGCCGGGCACGCCGAGCGACCGGCGGGACGGTCAGGCCTGCCGGGACCCGCCGGCGGCGACCAGCGGGGGCCGGTCCGCCCGGTCGGCGGCCGGCACCGGCACGACCAGCACCGGGGCGGCCGCCCGGTGGGTCACCGAGTGCACCGTCGGGTTGAGGGTGTCCGGCGCCGGGGTGGGCCGGCCCAGCACCACCAGGCTCGCCGACTCGGACTGCTGCACCAGCACCAGTCCGGCGCGGCCCGGGACCACCACCGTCTCGACCTCCAGCCCGGGGTGGGCGGCCTGCAGGTCGGCGACCGCCGCCTCGACCACCGCCCGCTCGGTGCGGTCGGTGGCGTCGGCGTCCAGCCGAAAGCGCAGCGGCTGCACGGCGTCGTCGGTCAGCTGCCGCCAGGCGTGCACCACCCACAACGGCTCCCCGCGGTCCAGCGCCTCCCGCGCCGCGGCGGCGAGCACGGCCGCCGTCCCCGGCTCCCCGTCGACCCCGGCGACGACGCCCTGGCACGGGACCCCGCACCCGGTGCGGCGGTGCACCAGCACCGGTGCGGTGGACGTCGCGACGACCTCCTCGGCGACCGTGCCCAGCGACGTGCCGAGCGAGGTGGCCCCCCAGGTGAGCCCGACCGCGCCGACGACGACGAGCGCCGCGGACCCGGCGGCGGTGCGCAGCACGTCGGCGGCGGTGCCGTCGACCAGCTCGGCGTGCAGCTGGTCGGTGGGCAGCCGGCCGGCGAGGGAGGCGCGCAGCCGCATCAGGTCGGCGTCGGCGGACCGGCGGGCGGCGGCGCGGGCATCGACGCCGGCCGGCAGCCCGGCCGGCTGCGGAGCCGGCCAGCTGAAGGCGCGGACGAGGTGGAGCGGCGCGCTCCGGCGGGCGGCCTCGGCGGCCGCGGCGCGGGCCGCCTCGGCGGCGGGGACGGACCCGTCGACCCCGACGACGACGGGGGCGGGGGGCTGCTCGGTCATGGCTGCTCCAGTGCGCGGGGGACAGGGGCTCACCCCGATCGTGCGGCGTCCGCCGTCGTCGGCCACGGAGGCGAAGGTCCCCGGTCGGGGTGCCCTAGCGCCCTCACCCCGGGCTCCCGCGAGCGCCGGCGGCCGTCCGTGGTCGCTCAGCGGGGGTCGGGCGCGGCCGGCTGCAGGTCGACGGCGACGGCGATGACCCCGGGGACGCGGTCCGGGCCAGGGTGGACAGCGCCCGGGTCAGCACCCCGGGGTCACCGGTCCCGTCGCCGGCTGCGGGGCGGGCCCGGTCGGTGCGGGCCACGGTGACCACGCCGTCGGCCGCCGTCACCGACCAGCCGGCCAGCTCGCCGGTGTAGGCCTCGACCAGCCGCAGCACGTCGGTGGCGACCTCGTCGTCGGACCGCACCAGGGTGCGCAGCAGGTCGCGGCGGCTGAGCATGCCGACCAGCCGGGCGCCGTCGACGACCGGGGCGCTGCGCAGCCGGCGGTCGACGAACAGCCGGGCCACGTCGGCGACGTCCGCCGTGGCCGGCACGGTCACCACCGGCGAGGTCATCACGCCGCGGACCAGCGGCGGCGGGGCCGCGTGCTCCGGCTCGCGGACCATGTGCAGCCGCGGGTCCTGGGGCAGCCGGCTGCGCAGCACGTCGGCCTCGGCCACGATGCCGATGACGGCGCCCTCTCCGTCGACGACCGGGAGGGCCGCGTACCCGTGCCGGGCCATGATCTCGGCGGCCCGCTTCGCCGACGCCTCCGGCGGCACGGTCACCACGTCCGGGGTCATCAGGTCCCTGGCCTGCACGGCGGCTCCCTCGCTCGGCGGACTCCCCACGGTGGTGCACCCACCGGGTGTCCGCAAGGGCCAGGGGGCCGGGCGCGCGGTGACCGGGGTCCCCACCGGACGGGACGTGCACCCGGCGTCGCGGCAGGGGTTCCCCGGTGCGGGCATCGGCGACATCCTCGGGCCGGGCAGCCGCGACCGCGGCCCCGGGAGGAGAGCGGGATGGACCGGAACGAGGGGTGCTGCGCCCGGCAGGTGGGGGATGTCGTCGCGGGGGACGTGTCCGTGCGCCGGGTCGCCACGGGTGCGACGGCGACCGGTGGCCTGGCCGTGGGCAGCTGGGCGGTCGGCGCGCTCGCCGTCGGCTCGTTCGCCGCCGGTGGCCTGGCGGTGGGTGCGCTGGCGATCGGGCTGCTGCGGATCGGCCGGCTCTCCGTCCGCCGGGCGGACTTCGGCGAGCTGCGGGTCGGCAGCCTCCAGGTGGGTGGCCGGCAGGTGACCTGACCGCCGGCCCGCCGGTCAGCCGCGCGCGGCCTCGAGCTCCGCGCGGGTCGGCGGGTCGGCGCCCGGCCGGGTGCAGGCGAGCGCGGCGACCAGCACCGCGTCGTCCAGCAGCGCGGCGAGCTCGGCCTCGCCGAGGCCGAGCAGCGCTGCCCGGTCGAGCACCCCGGTGCGCACCAGCCCGGCGAACAGCCCGGCCGCGAGGCTGTCCCCGGCGCCCACGGTGTCCACCACCGGCACGGCCGGCACGGACCGGCGCAGCAGCGGGCCGCCGGGCCGGGCCGCCCGCAGCGGCCGCCCGCCGTCGGTGACCAGCACCAGCGCCGGCCCCTCGGCCGCCCAGCGGGTGGCGGCCTCGTCGAGGTCGGCGCCGGGCTCCAGCCACGCGAGGTCCTCGGCGCTGACCTTGACGACGTCCGCGGTGCGCCGCAGGCCGGTGACCCGTGCGCGGACGGCGTCGGCGTCGTCGGTGAGGGTGGGCCGGACGTTGGGGTCGAAGCTGACCAGCGCCGTCCCCTCCGCCCGCACCCGGGCGACCAGCGCGGCGATCGCCGCGGACCCCGGCGGCGTCCAGCTGGAGATCGACCCCACGTGCACGATGCGGGTGCCGGCCGGCCAGACCCGGTCCAGCTCGTCGGTGGTCCACTGCCAGTCGGCCGCGCCCCGGGTGTGGAACGAGTAGCTCCCCGAACCGTCCTCGGCGAGCGCGACCACCGCGAGGCTGACCGGCTCGTCGGCGGTCAGCATCGCCTCGGTGGCCACCCCGTTGCGCGCGGCGTGGTCGCGCAGCAGCTCGCCGAAGGGCCCGGCGCCGACCCGGGCCATCAGGTGCGTCGGGGCGCCCAGCCGGGCCGCGGCCACCGCCACGTTCAACGCGTTGCCGCCCGGGAAGGCGGTGTAGCGCGGTGGTGGAGGGGCGGCGGGCCGGGTGCCCGGTGCGGCGGTGTCCCCGCCGGTGGCCGGTGGTGCCGGCGCGGCCGGGATCAGGTCGACGACCAGTTCGCCGCAGACGGTGATCACCGCCACACCGTATCGGCGCGGAGCGGGATCAGCCGAGCGAGGCGATCAGGTCGCGGCAGGCCTGCTCGCACCGGCGGCAGGCCTCGGCGCAGACCCGGCAGTGCTCGTGCATCTCGGCGTGCCGGCCGCACTCGTCGCCGCACGCCCGGCAGGCGGCGGCGCAGGCCTCCAGCACGGCCCGGGTCACGTTGGCGTCGTAGCCGGTGTGCCGGGACAGCACCCGCCCGGTGGTGGCGCAGACGTCGGCGCAGTCGGCGTTGGTGCGGATGCAGGTGGTCAGCTCGGCGACCATGTCCTCGCTGAGGCAGGCGTCGGCGCACGCGGTGCACGCCTGGGCGCACTCGATGCAGGCCTCGATGCAGGCCAGCAGCTTCTCCCGGTCGATCCCGCCGAGGTCCTTCGGGTAGGTGTCGAGCATCTGCGCGGCGACGGTCATGCGGTCCTCCTGGTCATCGAGGTCGTGTCATCGGGGCCGGGGGGGGGGGGGGGCGCGGGGCGCCGGGGGGGGGGGGGGGGGGGCGCCCCCGCGCCGGCCCCCCCCCGCGGGCTCCGGGGGGGCGGCG